>JAGRIK010000234.1 GCA_020443325.1 Halioglobus sp. | reverse complement strand
GCACCCTGCAAACGTTGCGCGCAACACCTATATTGAAGTGGACGGCGTCACACAGCCGGCCCCGGCACCCCGTTTCAGTCGCACCCCCTCCGAGGTGCAACACGGTGCACACCAGGCCGGGCAGGATACCGACGTTGTGCTCAAAGCAATGGGTTTTGCTGAACAGGAGCTGGCGACACTGAGAGATGCCGGCTCCATTCTGTGACAGTGCAATAGAGGATTTGTCCCATGGCAAATTATGCAACAGTAAAGGTAGAGCGACACGGTTCGGTCGCAGTGGTCAGCCTCAACCGACCGGACAAGCTCAACAGTTTTGACGCTGTGCTGCGGCGTGAGTTGCTGCCGGCAGTGCGCGAGGTCAACGACGACGACAGCGTGCGTGTGGTCGTGTTGACCGGAGCCGGCCGCGCGTTCAGCGCGGGTGCCGACCTGGGTGATATGCCGGAGGATAGAACAAACTTCCGCGTGGAAGACCAGCTCAATTGCGAGTACAAGCCCATCCTGATGGAGATTTTCGAGGCACCCAAGCCGTGGATCAGTGCCATCAACGGCGCCTGCGCCGGTATTGGCAGCGCCTTCGGCATGGTCTGCGACCTTACCGTGATGGCAGATGACGCCTACCTCTACCAGGCGTTTGCCGCTATCAGCCTGGTACCCGATGGCGGGGCCACCTGGCACCTGGTCCGTACCCTGGGCCGAAAGCGCGCTTATGAGGTCATTGTGACCGGTGAAAAGATTCGGGCGGATAAGTGCCTGGATTGGGGCCTGTGCAACCGCGTCGTTCCGGCCGACAAGCTGTTGGAAGATACCCTGGCCTGGGCCGCGGAAATTGCCGGCAAGGCACCCCTGTCGTTGCGCTATGCCAAGCAGGCCCTCAACGCGGCCATCGAAGAGTCGGTGGGTGACACCATCACCAAAGAGGCCAAGCTGCAGCACATCTGCATCACCAGCCAGGACGCCCAGGAGGGTGTGGTGGCCTTTATACAAAAACGCGCACCCGTGTGGCAGGGTCGCTGATCGATAAAGCCTTCCCGGCTTGCCGCAGGAGAGCGTTATTCCCGGTGGCTATCTGCGTTATAGTGTTGCGCTGACAGTTATGCGGAGTCATCGATGGACAAGGAAACCAGGCCGGAATTACTCGCGCTGCGGGAGAGGGTAGCCCTTACCCTCGACGACGCGCGCGATGAGGCGCGTCGCAAACGCCACGCCAGGGGCTATCGCACTGCGCGTGAAAACGTGGCCGATCTCGTCGATTCAGACTCCTTCCAGGAATACGGCCAACTGGCCGTGGCGGCCCAGCGCAACCGTCGCGAATACCTGGATCTGCAAACCAGCACCGCAGCGGACGGCGTCGTTACGGGTACCTGCACGATCAACAGCCATCTCGTCGGACCGGAGCGCGCGCGAGCGGGTGTCATCGTTAACGATTATTCCGTGCTTGCCGGTACCCAGGGCTTCTTTCACCATCGCAAACTGGATCGTATCTGTGAACTGGCGGAACAGCAGTCTTTACCGCTCGTGATGTACACCGAGGGTGGCGGTGGGCGACCGGGCGATACCGATGTCGCCACGCAGATAGCGGGATTGAATATCAAGTCGTTCAGCACCTGGGCCGCGCTCAGTGGCGTGGTGCCGCGGATCGCTGTCAACAACGGCTATTGTTTTGCCGGCAACGCCGCGTTGTTCGGGTGTGCCGATTTTTGCATTGCCACGCGCAAATCATGGATTGGTATGGCCGGCCCGGCGATGATCGAAGGCGGCGGAATGGGTAAGCACGAACCCACAGCCATTGGCCCGATAGACGTGCAGGAAAAGAATGGTGTAGTCGATATCGTCGCCGATGATGAGGCCCATGCGACAGCCATTGCCAAACAGTTGCTTTCCTATTTCCAGGGCGAGGTAGCTGACTGGGAAGCCGTCCCCCAGGAGTCACTGCGCGATGCCATTCCAGCCGACCGGCGCTGGGGTTACCCGGTGCGGCGGATTATCGAAACACTGGCCGATACCGGTTCGTTCCTGGAACTGCAACGCATTTACGGGCGCGGCATCATCACGGGTTTTATCCGCCTGGAGGGCCGGCCCATTGCGCTGATCGCGAATGACTGCCAGCAACTGGGTGGTGCGGTTGATGCCGTTTCCTCTGAAAAGGCAGCGCGGTTCCTGCAGATCTGTAATGCCTTTTCCCTGCCCGTGCTTTCGCTGACAGATACCCCCGGTTTCATGGTGGGTCCCGACAGTGAAGTGGAGGGCGCCGTGCGGCGGATGTCATCGCTTTTTTTGGCAGGCTCGAAGCTGCGGGTGCCCATCGTCGCAATATTCCTGCGCAAGGCCTATGGCCTTGGCGCGATGGCAATGACGGGCGGCACGTTTGTGGCGCCGGTCTATGCCGCTGCCTGGCCGACCGGAGAGTTTGGTGGCATGGGGCTGGAGGGCGCCGTGCGGCTCGGGTTCAGGAAGGAACTGGAAGCCGAGGAAGATCCCGTCGCGCGCGAACAGTTGTTCCAGCAGCTGGTCACACGGATGTATGAAGTCGGTAAGGCCTCGGAAGCGGCCTCCTACCTGGAACTCGACGCGGTCATCGATCCCGCAGACACCCGCGCTGTCGTATTGCGGGCGCTGAGAGCAGCGAAGCCCTGTGTCGCTCGATAGCGGCGGCAGTGTCACCGCGCCCTGCCTGAATGCGGTGCTGCAGGCCGCCTCTGCATTGGGTGTGGACAGCGCGCAACTGCTGCGCGATGCGGGCATCAACAAGGATCTGCTGCGCGCGCCCGGCGAGCGCATACCGCTGGCACGTTACCTGTACGCCTACCGCATGGCCGTCGAGCGCAGCGGCGATCCGGATATCGGGCTGTGTGTGGGGCATGTTGTGTACTTCAGCGCGATGAATCTCCATCTCTACATGACGACGATCTGCCGCAACCTGAAGGAGTATTTCAATGTCATTCCAAGCACCATTCGCATTCGTGGCGATACCGGCCGCGTGCTGATTCGCTCGCAGGGCGATTTTATCCGCCTGGAGTGGCATCCGCTGAATGCAGAAACCGCAGCCTGGCGGCCGTTGGTTGATGAAATGCTGAAGTCGTCAGCAGAAATTGTGAACACTATCTGCGCATTGCCAGTGCCTGTCCGCGGCGCTGATTTCGCCTATCCTGCACCGGATGATACGCGCGCGCTGACACGCGCCTTCGGTACCAATTTAAAATTTGGCTGTGAGGTCAGCTGCCTCTATTTTGCCCGCGAGGTGGTGCGCTATCCATTGATCGATGTGGGCTTTGATCCCGGTGGTGATTTCTGGGCGGGCGCGCGATCGGTTTTCGAGCAGCCCGATAGTGTCGAACCCTTTCTGCAGGATACCCGGGTGGCGATACGCCGGGCCCTGCCTGGAGGCGGCCTGACGATCGATAGTCTCGCCCAGGAGTTGGGGATTTCACGCCGCACGCTGCAGCGCCGCCTCAGTGCACTCGGTTCGAGCTTCAAGAAAATACTGCAGGATGTACGCGAGGAGCAATCGCGGCGTTACCTCGACGACCCGCGGCTCGCGGTGACGGAAATCGCCCTGCTTCTCGGCTATTCCGACCAGGCGTCCTTCTCCAATGCATTCAAAGCCTGGTGTGGTTGTGCGCCCACCGAGTATCGGCACCGTGCGCCAGGGTGGAGCTGTGGCGAAGGCATTCTCGAATGACGCTGAGCAAAGTGACCAATCCAATTTAACGCAATAGAGGATGAGATATGAAAAATCTGTTTAACGTGGAAGGCAAAGTGGCGGTGGTCACCGGGGGTTCACGTGGAATCGGCGCAATGATTGCGCGCGGGTTTGTCGAGAATGGGGTCAAGACCTACATCACGGCGCGCAAGGAGGAGGAATTGCGCGCCACAGAGCGTGAGCTGGGCGAGGTGGGGCAGTGTATCGCTATACCGGCTGACCTTTCGACCGTGGCCGGGGTGCGTGAATTCGCCGCAGAGGTGCAGGCCCGGGAAGCGCGTGTGGATATCCTCGTCAACAATGCCGGCGCGACCTGGGGTGCGGACATCGACGACTTCCCTGAAAGCGGTTGGGACAAGACGATGGATATCAACGTCAAGTCGTTGTTTTTCCTCACGCAGCAACTCCTGCCCCAGTTGCGTGCTGCGGGCACCAGGGAAGATCCATCACGAGTCATCAATATTGGTTCGATCAATGGCATCACCCACCCCCATATGAAAAACTACGCGTACTCCGCCAGTAAGGCGGCGGTGCATCAGCTGACCCGGCACATGGGTGCCGACCTCGCGCCCGAGGGCATAAACGTCAACGGTATCGCCCCGGGATTCTTTCCCAGCAAAATGACGGCACACCTGCTGCCACACGAGGCCGAGTTGGCAGTGGGCTTCCCCTGTGGACGCCTGGGCAACGCTGAGGATGCGGCCGGTACGGCCATCTATCTGTGCTCGCGCGCGTCCGCCTGGGTTACCGGACAGATTATTGTGCTGGATGGCGGGGCTGTGGCCAATGCCGGTTGAGGAGGCACCAGAGCGGCCGCCGCTGTTCCTGATCCACGATGCCAACCTGCAGGCGGACGTGATCGCCGGGTTGGCCGCCCAGGCGAGCGTCACATTCTTACCCTGGGCGGAACGCGACACGCCGCCGCGAAAATCGCGCGTGCTGTTGTACCTCGGCGATGAAATGATCCGGGAGACGGCCGCCACGGCGGTGGCGCGGCAGTGGGAGGTTGGTGTCCTGCCGCATGCAGAGGCCAGGCAGGCAATGATGGCGCTCGGCGTGCGCGGCGATCTGCAGCAGGTTTTCCAGCACTATCTCACCGCGCCTGTGATAGAGGCAGATGCCCTCACGTGCAATGATGAACTGGTCTTTTCCTCGGTAGTTATCGGGCGCGTGCTGGCGTTGCGGCCCTACGATATTAATCGCCCGCAGAAGCCGTGGAATATGGTCTCCGGGGCACTCAGGGGCCTTGGGAAGTTAAGGCTGGCGCGGTACCACCTCACCACCGGAAAAGACAAGGATATCCACCTGGCGGCGCTGGGAATGGTCGTGATGGGGCAATCGCGGAGTGCGTTGGTGGGTCGCGCGTTTACCCAGGATCTCAGCGCGGCGGATCGCCGCCTGTCAGTGCTGGCGTTGGCGCCGCGCAGTATCACCAGCTACCTGTGGTTTCTGCTGCACCTGTTGTGGCCAAAAAAAATCAGCCTGTCCCGTTTGCCCGCGTCGCTGGGTCTGGTCCAGACCGATCGACTCCGGATTACCGCGCCGCAGGGTATGGAGTACCTGTTGGATGGCAAACCGGTGCATACCTCCCAACTGGAGTTCAACGTGCTCGAGGGGCGCCTGCATCTCCTGCCCGGGCCGGCGATGGTGCCGCGTGACGCGGCACCAACAACGGTCTCCAAGGAGACCATACGCCTGAATCATATACCGCAGGAAGAGGAAGCCGGGCCGCTTCTGGATCGGGCATTGCCACTCTTCAGTCACGCGACAGAGGAGGAGTATCGAGAACTCTTTGTCTCACTGCGTGACAATGCAAAGATAACGCCTACCTACCAGGTGTTGATGGTACTGAGCGTGTTGCTGGCACTTGCCGGCCTCTACGCTAATTCAGCGCCGGTGATTATCGGCGCGATGATCCTGGCGCCGTTGATGGCGCCCATAGTATCGCTGGCCATGGGCCTGGCGCGTTCCGATATCGGGTTGATTCGCACAGCGATGCGAACGCTGATGCAGGGCGTTGCCCTGGGGTTGGCCTGTGGTGTGCTGTTGGCCTGGTTAATGCCGTTGGACTTGCCGACGCAGGAAATGAAAATGCGCATGGCCCCCACCTTGCTGGATCTGTTGGTCGCAGTGATTTCCGGCGTGGCTTGCGCCTACGCGAATGCCAAGGAGGAGATCGCCAAAAGCCTGGCGGGCGTAGCGATCGCCGTTGCCCTGGTGCCCCCGCTGAGTGTTGTGGGTATTGGGCTGGGGTGGGGTGACTGGGATATGGCCGCCGGGGCGTCACTGCTGCTGGTAACCAACCTTGTGGGTATCGCGCTGGCCGCCAGTGTCACGTTTCTGGTGCTGGGTTTTTCACCGTTCAAACGCGCTCGCGCTGGCCTGGGTGTCTCCCTGCTGATGCTGCTGGTCATCAGCGTCCCTTTGTCTTTTTCTTTCGCCCATCTCGTAGAACGTCAACGGCTTCTGGAAAGGATAGCGATAGGGGAGGTTGTTCAGTTGAAGGGCGTACAGGTACATGTGGATCATGCGGAAGTGACGCTCGGAGAACCGCCACTGGTGCGCCTGGTGCTGAGCTCCAAAGAACAACTGGACGCAACACAGGTAGGAGAACTCAAGGTTCTGATCAGCAAGCAACTGGCGCAGCCCGTGCAGTTGGAAGTGCAGTCCAATATCAAACTCTGACAACAGTCCGGGTCGGATCGTGTCCGGCCAGTGCGAGTGGTATGAAAGGGGTAGGGAAAAAATGGCGTACACGAGTCTGGCTAACGGCATCACCTGCATTGATGCCGCTTATGTGCGCGAGGGAATGGCGTGTTTCTACCTCATGGAGGAGGGCGGTGAATGCGCAGTCCTGGAGACCGGTACCAGCCATAGCGCGGACGTGTTGTGGCAAGTGTTGCACGAGCGGGGTATCGCGCGGGAGCAGGTGCGTTATGTCATTCCCACGCATGTACACCTGGATCACGCCGGCGGTGCCGGGGCCATGATGGCGGCCCTCCCCCATGCGCAGTTGCTGGTTCATCCGCGCGGCGCCCGGCATATGGCTGACCCGGAAAAGTTGGTCTCGGCGGCCAGGGCCGTTTACGGCGAGGAGCTGTTCCACACGCTCTACGGCGAGGTGAAACCGGTAGAGGTTACGCGTATACGGGAGATGGCCGATGGCGAGTCCGTTACGCTTGCGGGTCGGCCCCTCGAGTTTCGCCATACGCGGGGTCACGCCGAGCACCACCTCTGTGTCTGGGATGAGGTCAGCAGGGGCTGGTTCAGCGGGGATATGTTCGGCGTGTCGTATCCCTGGTGCCGCTTTCCCGCCGCAGATTTTCTGCTGCCATCCACGACGCCGAGCCAGTTCGACCCCGGAGCCTTTATCGCCTCCCTCGATCTGCTGGGCAGCTACGCGCCGCGCCGGATGTACCTTACACATTACGGTGAGCTGGCGTACTCCGCAGCCTCGTCGCAGTTGCTGGTGCGCCAGATCGAAGCCTATTGCGAGCTGGCCACAACCGGTTCTCCGGGTGCCGACTTGTTACAACAGCAGTTGAGCGAGTATACGCTGGCGTTGCTGCAGGGGTTTGCTACAGACGGCAAAGAGAATGAGCTGCGCCAACAGATCTCGTTCGATATGCAACTCAATGCCCAGGGATTACAGATCTGGCGCCAGCGCGAGGCGAGCAAGTGAACGGTTGCACGCACCAGTTCGGCGCGCAGTATATTCGGTGCGCTCAATTGGTGCGCGAGGCTGCGGCAGCACCGGCGGAATAATCCGTTCTCACAGCTGCTGCGTACTATTTTTTGCGGGATCTTGCCGTATATGCTTTACTGGGGAAGCCGCATTGCGACTGAGCTGTCTCGCCGGTGCTTGCCGTTGGCGATTCTGGAATTGCGAAGATACGTAAGCTCAAATCAATTCAATTAAGGACTGGAGAGAACTATGTACAAACAACCCGTTAGACGTTTGGTGATGGGCTTGTCCCTGATGGCACTGGCGGCATGTAGCGGAGCACCGTATAAGCCCGTCACGCAGCAGGGTGAACCTATTGATGTCAATGCGTACACCAAGCAGGTGGATACGTTCGTTGTACTGCTGGATACGTCGGGCTCGATGAAGTCGGATGCCCAGGGGCGCCCGAAAATGTACACCGCGGAAGATTGGACAGCCAGTTTCGGCAACGCTGTACCGGCAATGGGTTTCAACTCAGCCATGGTTACGTTTGGCAAGGGTGCGACGGGTTCCTGTATAGGCTACGGCATCGCGGACACGCTCTATGGCCCGGCGGCATTTAATGCGGCAGATTTCAACAAGGCGTTGGGTACCATTAAATGCGCAGCCAGCACCACACCCATTGCTGATGCCATTGACGCAACAACAGGCATTGTGGCCGAGGATACCGGTCGTATCGCCGTGATCATTGTCAGTGACTTCAACTGGAACGATCCGGATGCAGTGAAGACGGCCCTGGCGGGATTGAAGGCGCAGCATCCAAACAACATCTGCGTACACACGGTAAAAGTCGGCAGCGATGCAGACCACGATGCGATGATTGCGAGTATCACCGACACCGCGTCGTGTGACAGTGCCGTGTCTGCAGGCGATGTTGCGTCGGGTCCCGCGCTGTCCACCTATGTGGCAGACACCCTGTTGACCCCGAAGGAAGCCGCTTTGGAGTACACGACCCATACTGTCTCTGCCGAGGTGTTGTTTGACTTTGACAAGTCCGTCGTCAAGCCACAGGGTAAGGCCGTATTGCAGAAGCTTGCCGATACCATAAAAGCGCAGGGTTTGGCCGTGGGTGACATCGATGTGGTGGGCCATACTGACAGTGTAGGCAGTGACGAGTACAACCAGGCGCTGTCGATTAGACGTGCTGCGGCGGTCAAGGCCTATCTGGTAAGCGGTGGCCTGTCGGCGGGTATCATCGATGTTATCGGTATGGGCGAACGCGACCCGGTTGCCACTAACGACACCGCGCAAGGGCGTGCGATGAACCGTCGGGTTGACGTTCTCGTAGGTACCAGGAAGGCTGCCAGGTAACCCTCTCGCGATCTGTCCCTGCTGCCCGGCTCCGGGCGGTAGGGAAACACTGTTTGTCCCAATGCGCTGCCCGCAGCGCATTATCCCCCTCCAGCTTACCAATCAATTGTAACGGGCACTTTGCGCCTGTTTTTCGCATCGATAGCATGAATGCTTAGCCTGGTTTTATTGAATGAAGACGGTGAATGGGTCACAGTAGGCGCCTGGAATCGTCACAATGCAATCGCGACTGAACAGGAAAACCGGTATGGCTTCGTCAGCTGATGCAGAGTTTGTGGATGTACTGATTGTGGGTGCCGGCCTGTCCGGTATCGGCAGCGCCCGGCACTTGCAGCAGGCCTGCCCCGATCGCAGCTTTATGCTGCTGGAAAGTCGTGAAACCCTGGGGGGCACCTGGGATTTATTTCGCTATCCCGGTATTCGTTCGGACAGTGACATGTACACACTGGGCTACTCTTTCAAGCCCTGGTTGCAGCGCAAGTCACTCGCCGATGGGCCGTCCATTTTGAATTACCTCAAGGAGACCGCGACAGAAACGGGTGTCGACCAGCACATTCGATACCGGCACAAGGTGCGCAGCGCCAGCTGGTCTTCAGACTCCGCCAGATGGACAGTGATAGCGGAGCATACCGATACCGGGGAGTCGGTTGAAATTGCCTGCCAGTTCCTGCTGATGTGCAGCGGCTACTATGATTATGAGCACCCCTACACGCCTGAGTTCGCCGGGACCGGGGATTTCAAAGGGCGCCTGTTCCATGCCCAGCACTGGCCTGATGACCTGGATTACCGGGACAAGCAGGTTGTCGTGATCGGCAGCGGCGCCACTGCCGTAACGCTGGTTCCTGAGTTGGCCAGGGAGACAGCGCATACGGTCATGTTACAGCGCTCCCCCACCTATATTGCATCGGTGCCGGAAGAAGACCAGACAGCGGTCTACCTGCAGCGCTTTTTGCCGGGTTCCTGGGTCTACCGGGTGACGCGCTGGAAACGGGTGCTGTTACAGATGTACGTCTACTGGTTGTCGCGATGGAAACCCGAGCTGGTCAAAAAATTCCTGCTGGGCAAGGTCCGCGAGGCACTGGGGAAGGATTACGATATCAAGACGCACTTTACCCCTGCCTACAACCCGTGGGATCAGCGGCTGTGCGCGATACCCGAGGGCGATATGTTTACGGCGATTCGCGAGCAACGCGCCGAGGTGGTTACTGACCATATAGAACGCTTTACAGAAAACGGCATACGGCTGCAATCCGGTCGCGAGCTGGAAGCGGACATCATCGTACTGGCGACGGGGTTGAACCTCAAATTTATGGGCGGCGCCCGGTTGACGGTGGACGGCCAGGAGATAGATCCATCGCAGCTCTTTGTCTATCGCGGCATGATGTTTGGCAACGTCCCGAACCTGGCGCAGGTGTTCGGTTATACCAATGCGTCGTGGACGCTGAAAAGTGACCTTACCGGCGATTTTGTCTGTCGTGTGCTGAACTACATGCGCAGTGCAGGCGTTAAGGTGGCGATCCCCCGGCTTCAGGAAGGCGCGGTTGAGGAAGAACCCATGATGGGTCTCAATTCAGGTTATGTCATGCGCTCGGTGGGCCAGTTTCCAAAACAGGGCGTCAAACTGCCCTGGCGGCTTTACCAGAACTACATCCTCGATTTCCTGCAGCTGCGTTTGCGGCCGCTGAGGGACAAGGTGCTGGAATTCAGGTAGTGCATTAACCGTAGCAAACCACATCCCGTAATTATTCTAACTTTCCAGACTGGAGGAAATGCCTGGTATGCCCAGCAGTATCTGTTCACTCTCTGAAATCTCGGATGCCAGCGCCGGCGGCAAGGCCTATGGCCTCGCACGCCTGGTGTCCATGGGGCTTCCTGTTCCTCCCGCATTCGTGTTGCGCGATGCCAGTGCCGACGAGTTTCCTGATGAGCTGGACCAGCGCTACCTGGATCTGGGCAAGGCCGAGGTTGCTGTGCGTTCGTCAGCGTTGGGCGAGGATGGGCAGGACGCTTCCTTTGCCGGGCAGTACGATACCGTACTCAATGTCACCGGCACGCAGCAACTGCGCGAGGCCGTGGTGCAATGCGTGGCCTCAGCGTCGCATGAGCGCGCCCGCAGCTATCAGCAGGCGCAGACCGGCGCCACCGCAATCACGATGAATGTCGTGGTGCAGGCCATGGTGAATGCCCGTGTCGCCGGTGTCGTATTTACCGCCGATGCGGTAAGCGCCCGGCGCGACCTGCTGGTGATCGATGCCGTTGCGGGCCTCGGTGAGGCGCTGGTGAGCGGGGAGGCGACTCCCGATCATTACGGCGTGGACCGCAGCGGCGCCATTGTCCGGCGGCAACTGACAGGGGCCGAACCGTTGCTCGGTGACCGGGAAATTAGCGCAATCGCGGAACAGGCGCGCGCCGCGGCCAGCCATGAGGGCCACCCGCTGGATCTGGAGTGGGCCATCGATGAAGACGGCACGCTGTACTGGTTGCAGGCGCGACCCATTACCACGCTGCCGGCCGACCTCAACGAGTTCGATACGGTATTGCCGCGTCCGGACGATGTGCTGACCATCAGCAATGTCAGCGAGATGATGCCAGGTGCCGTGTGTCCGCTCACCGGTTCCTTTACTGGCTGGGGTATCGATTACGGCTTGCAGGATATGCAGGTTGCCGTGGGCGCCCGGCCGGCGATTGTAAAGGACTGGCAGGTGACTGCCTGGGCCTACGGGCACCTGTTTCTCAATATGACCGGCAATGTGGTGATGTCTGCCGCGGTGCTCGGCTCCACCGTAGAACAGGCCGCGCAATCGCTCTGTGGGCGACTGGTGCCTGAGTTGAAACCATTCCCGCCGCAGCCGCTGTGGCGGCGTGTCATCAATACGGCAAAATTGCTGCGCTATTGCCTGCGTGCGCCCGGCGTCGTGGACGACTTCGGCCGCGAGCTGGACCGATTTGTTATCGAGAATAAGACGGACAGCAAGGCCATGTGGGCAGAGCTGGCCGCAAAATCCGCTTTCTTCGATCACGCGATGGCAGTGCATATCCAGTCCTCAGCGCTGTCCGGATTCCTGTGCTCTATCGTCGAAAACATGGTGTCCGGTCGTTCCAACGACAGTACCGGGGAAGAACAGGCCGAAGCGGTGCGTTTGCTGGCCGGCGCCAGTGGTGTTGAGAGTGCGGTTATGCTCGAGGAACTGGACAGGCTTATCGACCGCATCGTGGCACACCCCGAGGCGCCGGAGTCCTTCCAGCGCGCCAGTGTCGCAGACGCCCTCGGTTGGTTAGGCAACACGGCCGAGGTCGCACCTGATTACGCCTCGTTTATGCATGAGCACGGGCATCGCGGCTATCGGGAACTCTGCATGCGCGACCCCTCATGGGGCAATGACCCTTCGCCGCTGATCCAGAGTATGCAGGCCGCAGTGCACGCACGCCTGGTGACAGGGGGGCATACGCAGCTGCACACCGAGGCAATAGCCTGGGCCAGTCTCAGCCGCGGCCTGCGCTGGGTGCTGCCGAAGGCGCACAATGCAATCCGCCGTCGGGAGCACACCAAATCGCAGCTGGTCGACGTCGCGCATCGCTTCAAGCAGGGCTTTCGCCAGCTCGGAAACCTGCTGCAGGCCGAAGGCACCCTGCCGGAGGCGGATCTGGTCAATTTCTTCAGCACCGATGAATTACCGGGGTTTGTTGCCGCGCCCAGCCAGGCAGCGGTGCAGCGGGCGCTCGCCCGCAGGGAGGCCCTGACCTATCAGCAGCGATTCGAGTTTCCCGAAATATCGGTGGGTATCCCCGCGCCGCTGGAAGTGCGCACCATCGACACCAGCGAGGGCGTACTGCACGGCAGGCCGGCTTCCCGCGGCGTTGTAGAAGGTATCGCCCGCGTCGCCCACACACTCGCGGAAGCAGCGGAGTTGCAACCCGGCGAGATACTGATCACACCGATTACCGACATCGGCTGGACACCGTATTTCAGCCTGATCGGTGGGCTGGTAACCGACCTGGGTAGCGCGGTGTCCCACGGTGCGGTGATTGCGCGTGAATACGGGTTGCCCTGTGTGGTGAATACGCGCGACGGCACACGCTTCTTTCGCACCGGCGATCGCATCCGGCTGGATGGGGACAAGGGTCTAGTGGAGGCGTTATGAGTGACCAGCTCTGCGTGATTACGGGCGTGGGGCCGGGCACCGGCTCTGCGCTGGTACGCAAGTTTGCCGAGCGTTATCGCGTCGTGATGATCGCCCGCGATGAGCGCAGGCTGCAGGACCTTGCTGCGCAGGTGCCGGGAAGTATCCCGCTGGTTTGTGATGTCGCGGATGTTGTGGCGCTGCAGTCGACGCTGGCACACATCGCCGGTCTCGGGACGCCGTGCGTCGTTATTCACAATGCGGTGGGTGGCGGCGCCGGTGATATCCTGGCCATCGACCCCGCAACGTTAAACCGTAATTTCCAGATCAACACGATGTCGCTGCTGCACCTGATCCAGGCTTTTGCGCCCGCGATGATAGAGGCGGGAGAGGGCGCCATTCTGGCCACGGGTAATACCGCGGCTTACCGGGGGCGGAGCAATTTCGTCAGTTTCGCGCCAACCAAGGCAGCGCAGCGCATCATGCTGGAGTCGGCGGCGCGCACCCTGGGCCCGCAGGGTATCCATGTGGCCTATGTCGCCATCGACGCGGCGATCGATGTGCCGTGGACCCGCAAGGCATTGCCGGATCACCCCGATGAATTCTTTGCTAATCCCGCCGATATCGCCAGCGAGTGTTTTCATATCGCGCACCAGCCCCGATCTACCTGGACGTTCGATGTTGTCATCAGGCCCTTTGGCGAGCAGTGGTAGCGCCACCGCCCGCGCTTTCCAGGCATAAAAAAAGGCCGCGCCCCTGCGGGCGCGGCCTTTTCTGTAACAGCGTGAACTAGATAGGATCGTAGCTGTACTTCTGTCCACCCAGTGTTGCCTGGTACATCAAGCCACCCTTGGCGATGGTGAAAATCGCCATCCCCTTGCGATAACCCAGTGACTTGGTGTCCGCATTGTTCTGGCCGCCACTCATTCCAGCGGAAGCGCCGCCGCCGGTGTTCGCAGTAGCATGTGCACCGGCGGTAATCGCCACCGCACTTGCATCTGCACTGAACTCAAAGTTGCCCGAGATAAAATCGTTTAGCGCGGATTCATTCTCAAAGAATATGATCTGGCTGAACGCTTCCCCGCCGAGTTGAAAGCCGATTGTCACCTGGGTCATGTCAGAGGTGCCAATGACCTCGCCACCTTTATAGACCCGACCTGAACCATGCGCACCGCCAATGCCGATTCCAGCCTTGCCGATGGTGGGGAATACCGCATAGCCGATGCTCTTTTCAAAGTAGGCGCCGCTTTCACCCGCTTCCCTGAAGCTGTTGATGGCCTCGTCATATTCATCGGCGTGTGCCAGCTGACCAGACAGGCTGATCACAAGAAAAGCCAGCGTGGCTCGAATTAATGTTTTCATAGTAGAAATTCCTTCTCTGCAGTGGTGGTTGGGGGTGGCGCTCGCCGAAGCATCGCAAACACGCCTGAATGCGTCAAGCGGAATAAGCGCGAGTTTTGGGCTCGGAGCCAGGAGAGAGGAGTACGTGTGATAGAGCGTTGATGGGGCGTCTGGCGACAGGACGTCGCCAGCCGAGCCTGTACACGGATGTACGCTTTTTGGCGTCCCCAGCAACGCTCTATCGCTCGTGCTCCGTGAGTGTGGCACTGCTACCTAGCTCACCACGAAAACCTTATACATAGGCAATGGCACCACCGTCGATCCGGATGTTCTGCCCGTTGATAAAGCCCGCCTTGTCGCTGCACAGAAACGTCACGAGATCGGCAACTTCCTCGCGCTCTGCCAACCTGCCAACGGGGTTGGGGAAGTCCTCGGCAACGATATGGCGCTCGATTTCCCGCCAGTCGTCACCCCAGCCTTTCTTCTGTGCCCTGGCGCGGTAGCCCGCCTCCAGTTCCGGTGTCCGTATCAGCCCGGGCGATACCGTGTTAACCGTGATCCCCGTGCCGGCCAGTTCCTGCGCAAGGCTGACCCCGAGATTCGCCAGCGCACCCTTTGCCGCGTAGTAGTGGGGCATGATCCTGCCCGGCCGGTGTGAGCCGATCGTGCCGAGGTTGACGACCCGCCCCCAGCCGCGCTCTTTCATACCCGGCACAATGCCCTGCACCAGTCGCGCCACAGACAGCACGTTCTTCTGGTACATGTCCAGCCAGTCTGCGCTGCTTGCGGTATCCCATTTCGCGAAGCCTGCGGTGCCGTAGTTGTTGACCAGGATGTCGACCTGCAAGCCCTGCGACTGAAGTTGTGACAGCACAGCCGCGCATCCCTCTTCAGTGCCGATATCGCCCTCTACAGAGAACTTGCACTGCAGTTCTCCCGCGCTGGCGGCAGCGCGACCCTCGCCCTCGTTGCTGTGCACAATCACCGTGGCGCCACTGCGCGCGAGACGGCTTGCGATCACATAGCCCGTGTTGCGGTCGGAACCGGTGATGAGTGCTGTTTTATTGCTGAAAGTGAGCTGCATCGTCGAGGTTTCCCTGGTGACTTCCCTAGCTGCATGAGGCAGTGTTACATTGTGGCCCGCACCCAGAAACCAGACTCAAATACATCAACGGCAAGCGCAGAGGTACTTCATGTTCGTCAGATTGTTATTTTCAGCCCTTATTTCCCTCTGCGCGGTGAGCGCGATGGCGGCCGGGCTCAAGGTCGGCGTGTCGGCAGATTATCCGCCAATGGTCTACAAACAGGAAGGGCGCATTGTGGGCATCGAGGCGGATAACGCCAAAGCGTTAAGCGCTATTATCGGCCAGGAGATGACGCTGGTGGATATGCCCTTTGAACAACTGATCCCCGCCCTGGTGGCAGGGGACATCGACGTCATCATGTCGGGCATGAGCGTCACATCCGAGCGCAGCGGGCAGGTACTGTTCACCGACTCCTTTATGGAGGTAGGGCAAATGGCGATCATGACGACGGAAAAAGTCGGGCATTTTTCCCAGCCCTGGGCATTGCACAGCGAAGGAGTGCGCATTGGCGTGGAGCCCGGTACCACCGGTGCCGATTACGCGGCGGCTGAACTCCCGAACGCCGAGGTGAAATTTTTCAAGGATTCCAATGCCGCCTTTGCCGGGTTGCGCGGCAAGGACATTGACCTGTATATCCACGATGCCCCCACCAGCTGGCAATTGGCCACCACTGACGAGAACAGCGACCTGATCAGCCTTTACAAACCATTGACCCACGAGCAACTGGCGTGGGCAGTACGCAAGGACGATCAGCGTCTGGCGGCAAGGCTCAACGATGCGCTGCAGACACTCAAACGCAATGGCACGCTGGGCTATATTTTCAATCGCTGGGTCCCAGTCACGGTAGAGGTGCGTTGATCCCGGGACGCGTGCCCATGATCCCCGCCGATTTAAACAGCCTGTCCCGTGACTGGCTGTCCGAAGCGTTGCAGACACCTGTCACGAAATTCACGGTTGTCGATGCCCACGCGGGTACCACGGGCCGCGCACTGCTCGAACTGGGCTACGGTGAAGCGGCAGACCTGCCCGCCAGGCTCTTCGTGAAACTGCCGCCGACAGATGAACGCCAGCGACAGTTTGTCACCTCCAGCGGGATGGGGCGGCGCGAGGCGTTATTCTACGGCAGCCTGGCGGCCGAACTCCCCGTGCGGGTACCGCGCTGCTACTTTGCCGCCAGCGATGAGGCCGGTGAAGCCTACATCATGCTGCTCGAGAACCTGGTGGACAGCGGTTGCACCTTCAAGAACGCCAGCAAGCGCTACTCGCTAGACTATATCCGCCAGATACTGGCGGCTTTCGCCCGCCTGCACGCCGCCTATTGGAACTCACCGCGCTTTGCCTCCAATCTCAGCTGGGTGCAGCCGCCGGTGCAGCATGAGATCGGCGCGCAGCTGATCGCCCGGGCACTGCAAAGGCACGCCGACAACATGCCCGCTGTCTTCAGGGACATGTGCGAGTTATACCTGGCGCACACCGATGCCATCCATCAGCTGTGGTTGCGCGGAGAGCCCACCCTGATCCACGGCGATGTCCACGATGGCAACCTGTTCTATGACGCAGGCCAGCCCGGCTTCCTCGATTGGGCGATGGTAGCGAGAGGCCCGGCGATGCGCGATGTGGGATATTTTCTCGCTGGTAACCTGACCCCGCAGGACCAGCGGGATAGTGGCCGCAACATGTTGCGGTATTACCGCGAGCAACTTCTTTCACTCGGGGTGACGGCGCCAACTGAGACTGAGCTTTGGCAGCAATACCAGTGGCATGCGGCCTATGTCTGGGTAGGCGCTGCAGTGACCCTCGCCATGGGTGATGCGTGGCAGCCGGTCAACTATTTGCTAGCGTCAATGGAGCGGCTACATGCTGCGCTGGATACGTTGGGTTCGGTAGAGGCTATACGTTCTGCGCTGTAGGTCGGGAGTGTTTCGTTGCGTACTTGTGCATCGATACGGCGGTAAATCGAATGCTATAGCAGTGGGTCCCAACGCTATGGGACTCAAACTTCCGCCTCGTGGGAAGTGGCTTTGTAGGGCGGTTGCGGATAGAAATGTGTTTCTCAGTCGCTCCCGGGGTGCGAGCCCGTCGACCACGACTAACCCCCGACGGCCCAGCAAAAAAGTATCGTTCCTCTGGCCCGACTTGCCATGGGGGCTAAGGTGCTCGGTCAACCACGATCGGTCAGCGACCATGATATCCGTAGTTTGCAGTTGGGGTGACATGGTATGCCCAACAAACTGGGCGCCAAGTAATGTGTCGTGATACCAATCCCTGCCTACCCTTCCAACCCGTATTTGGCTTTGATCCGAAGCATTTCATCAATCTTGGACTTTGAAATTCTGGAGAACTGCACGCCATCTTGCGCGGCGATTTGCGTTAGTAACGCCTTGAGTGACCTGCGCGTAGAGGGGCAAAGGGTGGCCTGCTTCAACAGGAACTCTTGCATACTGTCCGGATACGCCAGCGGACAGTGAGGTTTTGCAGGTCTCGGAAATCCCAGGAGCTGACCGACGACAGAGATCAACTGTATCGCCAGTCGCCGATTATAAACCTTCTCATTCGCGTACACATTAAGGCCGGCGCGAAAAAATCGAGATATGGAAACTACGCCATAACCGGTGTCCAGAGCTTGAGTTGAAAATACAAACCTTGCAGTGCCAGAGTAAATGTCGTCAGCCATAATACCAACGATGGGGGCGAATCCTTCACGCGGATAGGTGGTTTCCAGTTCATCAATCACATCGACAGCATCTATTTGATTTCGTCCACTGGATGGCTTCGCACTCGACTTCAATGGGCGCTCTATAACGCAACCCATTTGAAATACAGATTCGAGAACAAGACACAAGTCTTGTAACGCCACTGTCTCCGGCAAATTGTTGATCGGAACCAGCGTTAACAGCGGATAATCGAGATAGGGCATCTCCGCCAGTTTTCTTCCTGCTTCGACAGCGGAGGGATCTTCCCCGCCACCTTCGGCGATACCTATTTTGAGGATTGCCCGCTGTTCAGGTTTCAGATTGGGAACTTCCAGTAGCTCAGTATAGTGTTCTGTTGCCAGACGATGCTTACCTGCTCGGGTATAAACATCACCCAAATAGAGTTGATAATGGAGATTCTGAGGCTCCAATCTGAGGCCTTGAAGAAGAAAATCCACGGAGCGCTTGAACTGTGCTGATTGAGCAGTAATTTCGCCAAGCACAAAGTACACACTCGCGTAATGGCGCTGTTCTACATTGTCGAACTCAGCAATCAGGGGTAACGTAGCCTCAAGTACGGTAACCGCGGTTTCGTTCTCTCCCGCGAAAAAGTACAGCTTCCCCGCTTCAACTTGCACCCGCAGTGTGCTCGACGAAAGCCCAAAGGCATCGACAGCCCTAATCAGGACATCCGCAGCGACACGTTTCCCATCGTCAAATGCAAATTTTTCCAGATACCCGTTACTGTAGGCAAAGTAACCGATGAGAACCGCCCAGATCATCGCGCTGACAACACGTCTGGCTCTGGATTTACGTTCTTCGAGTTCTTCCATAAGGCGGAGTATACCGAAGAATGTGAAATGGGATGGAGAAGAAACTTTACACTCGAATCAGGTGATTGGCTAAATAGAATTTTCTCCGTCCCCCACTTACTGCTCACATTCAGACCTCGGTGGTGACGACAACGTGCTCTATCCTGGGGCCGAATGGCTTTTTCGGCGGCGATTTCAGGCGAGAACAATGAGAAATCTCAATCACAATTATCTGGAATATGCCCTATACTCCTGCTCGAATTGAAGCGCAATGCAGTTTGGAACAACTAACATTCGGGTGTTGATTATGAGGATAAAGGCGAAAACAGGATATCTTCTGGTGTTGGCCATTGCGCCAGCGTTAGTCTCTGGTCAGGTGTCGGCACAAGTCGGGAATACACAATATGGTACTGACGCACTCGGACAAGTAACCACCGGAGAAATGAATTCTGCATTTGGTTACGAGGCGCTCTTTTCCAATACCACCGGCGAGCACAACACAGGCAATGGCGCTTTCTCTTTACATGGCAACGACGTAGGTACACACAACACCGCCAGTGGCAGTTATTCGCTCTCTGGCAACACCCACGGTAGATTCAATACTGCTAGTGGTGCATTCGCACTCCGCTTCAATACTGCTGGCGAGAGCAATACGGCGACAGGTTCCTATGCGCTCTATGCCAACGGCAATGGCCGAGAAAATACCGCCACCGGCGTTTCAGCGCTCTACTCAAATATTTCCGGTAAGGGCAATACGGCCAGCGGTCTTTCAGCGCTCTATGAGAACCTCACCGGAGATTACAACACCGCCAATGGCGCCAAATCGCTCAATTCGAACACTTCCGGCAGTTACAACACCGCCAGTGGTTACCGGGCGCTCGTTTTTAACACCACCGGAAACTACAATACGGCGAGTGGTGTTGATTCGCTCTACGGTAACACAAGTGGTGTTCAAAACACGGCCACTGGTGCTTTTGCACTACACAGAAACTCAACCGGTAGATTCAATACAGCCAGTGGCTATAGCACTCTCTACTCCAACAGTACCGGTGCAGACAATACCGCCAGTGGTTTCTCCGCATTGTTTCAAAATAGCAGCGGCAAGCTCAATACGGCAGTGGGGTCGAAGTCAATGTATGAAAACTACCAGGGTAAATGGAACAACGCTGTCGGTGCCAAATCGCTATACAACCTTCATTCCGGCAATGGTAATTCTGCCCAGGGCTTTGCCGCACTCTACAACACCACCCACGGCTCCAATAATGTAGCCATCGGCAATACCGCCGGTTACAGCAACCGGTATGGCAGTGGCAACGTCTTCCTGGGTTGGAACGCAGGGTTTTCTGAAACGGGTGACAACAAGCTGTACATCACAAACAATCAGGCAACTCCACTGCTTTACGGTGAGTTTTCTTCAGCTCCCGGGAACAACAAATTGGGTATCGGTACCAGGATGGTGGGCAGCGGTGACGCCATTGCGGTCTGGAATGGTGCACATCTGACCAAAGGGGGTGTATGGACAAACGCTTCCTCGCGCGATCTGAAGGACGATATCGAAGCGCTTAGTGTCGAGGATGCTACAGCGGCATTGGAAGCGCTGTCTCCGGTTCGCTATGTCTACAGGAATTCACGCGATGAAGAGTATGTGGGGTTTATTGCGGAAGATGTACCTGACCTTGTTGCAAGCAATGACCACAAGTCGTTATCGCCAATGGATATCGTGGCCGTTCTGACCACGGTGATTCAGGATCAGAGGGCCAAAATGACACAAAAAGAAAGCGAGATTACTGTACTACGCGATGCACTCGCAGAGCAGAAAATTGCGATACAGCAGCAAGAACGTCGTGCGTTGAATGCGGAGAAGGCTACTGCGGACCGAATATTGCAGCTGGAGATGGCGCTCGCAGAAGTACTTCGCACTCAGTCAGCCGCAGTGCAAGTTAGCTCGACGAACTGACACCTGGTTATCGAGCCGCGCTGAGTTGCATCTCGCCAGAATTATCTCGAAATGCTTCCGACAATGCGGCTTCTATTTGTAATATGCGCGCCTCCTGTTCTTGATTCACAGCTTCCTGTTGTTTGAGGGATTTGCGTAATGAGGCTATCTCAGCATCTTTCTCTGTCATCCTGGCGTTTTGATCTTTCGTTACGGTGGTCAATACCGCCACAATGTCCATTGATGATAGCGATTTGCGATCATTCGAAGCTACAAGGGCAGGTACATCTTCCGCAATAAACCCCACATACTCTTCATCGCGTGAATTCCTGTAGACATAGCGAACCGGAGATAACGCCGCCAATGCCGCTGTAGCATCCTCGACGCTGAGCGCTTCGATATCGTCCTTCAATTCGCGTGAGGAAGCGTTCATCCATACACCTCCCTTGGTCAGCTGTGCACCGTTCCAGACATTAATCGTAGCGTCATCCGGTCTGAGCCGGGTTCCTATACCGAGAAAGTTGGCGCTGGGATCGGGGCTAAAATAACCATAGATCAGGGGGGTCGTTTTATTGTTGGTAATATAGAGGTTGTTACTGCCACCTTCTGAAAAACCCGCGTTCCACCCGATAAAAACATTACCGTTGCCCGCCACGTTGGAATAACCGGCAGTATTGCCGATGGCTACATTGTTCGAGCCCGTAGCCGTATTATGCAGTGCCGCAAAACCCTGTGCGGAGTTTCCATTGCCGCTCCTGAGGGAGTACAGGGTTTTCCCGCCCACGGCGTTATTCCATTTGCCGGACTTGTTTTCAAGCATTGATGACGCGCCTATCGCAGTATTCAGTTTCCCTGTCGTATTTTCTTCCAGCGCGCTTTTGCCCATCGCAGTGTTCTCAACGCCGCTGGAGTTGGAATGAAGAGCATCCATCCCGCTGGCCGTGTTGTCGCGGCCAGTGCTGTTGTTGTTCAAGGAAAAAGCCCCATAGGCAGAGTTTCCGCTGCCTGTCCTGCTACCCCTGAGCGAGTCATAACCCACCGCCGTATTGTAGTTTCCGGTGGTGTTGGAGCCGAGAGAGGAGAGGCCACTGGCCGTGTTGCCTTCGCCGGTAGTGTTCGAACGTAGTGAGTTACTACCATTGGCTGTATTGTAATTGCCGCCTGTGTTGAACAGGAGGGACTCGACCCCGTTTGCAGTATTATGATCACCGGTGGTGTTGTTATAGAGCGCTAATGCACCGCTAGCCGTGTTGTATTCCCCGTTGGTATTGAAATAGAGTGAATTGTAGCCGTTAGCAGTGTTTCTGCCGCCAGTAGTGTTGGAGTAGAGCGAGTACGCTCCAGTAGCCGTATTGACTTCGCCAGTGGTGTTGGAATAAAGCGAAGCGGTGCCATTGGCCGTATTCCTATTACCCGTGGTATTAGCATAAAGCGAACTTTTACCGCTGGCTGTATTGTAGGAACCGTCGTTGAAGCGGAGGGAGTCGATGCCGATGGCCGTATTGAATTCACCCTCGTTGTTGGCGTAAAGCGAGTTTGCCCCAACAGCCGTATTACCTCCGCCATTTCTATTGAAAAAAAGTGCTCGGTCCCCAAAGGCTGAATTGTAATCGCCAAAAGTCACCACCTCGAGTGCACCCAGGCCGAATTTTGTATTCCCCGATTGGGCGAAGACGAGAGAGGTGCCCGTTGCCAGCGAGCTGCTCAGGAAAAGACTAATAATTGTTCCAACTTTTGTAGACATGATGGGGCCTGTAGTGTGTTGTTCGACGCTGTTTTTGACCGCGTATTCTGCCATCAATCTCCCCGCTTTCACAGTGCACTGCGGTTGCAGTTTCCTCGTGCAGTTGCTCCTGGGATACACTGGATTCGGTAGAGGCTATACGTTCTGCGCTGAAGATCGGTATTCTGTACCGAATCGCTCTTACCAGCACCTCGAGACGGCGGTAAATCGAATGCTATAGCAGTGGGTCCCAACCCTATAAGACTCAAACTTCCGCCGACCCCGAAGTTTACATGGAGCTTCTTTAACTAGCCCTTAGAATCTCACTGGCAGCGTGTTGAAAAAGTCTCTAGCGAGTGCAAGACCGGGGGGGAAACTAACCGGGATGAAAGCTGAGGTATTTCCGCCCTTCTGGGAAGTGGCTTTGTAGGGCGGTTGCGGATAGAAAATGTGTTTCTCAGTCGCTCCACGTGATTCGCTTGGTGAGAAACACATTTTCTATCCGCAACCTCAGTGCAAACCATTCGACGAGATCACTAAAAAATGTACCATTCATACACTCCACAATCTAACGTTCATCACACATCGTGCCGTAGCATTGGGATGTAGGGCTCGTACCCCAGTAGGCGTTTCACCAAGCGAATCACGTGGAGCGACTGAAACGCCTACTGGGGTGCGAGCCCGTCGGCCCCGACTAACCCCCCGACAGCGCTAAGACAAAATCCATCTCGTTGCTATTCAAGGAGAAAACAAGCCGAGATGTCAGCTGAAGGTTTTCCAACACGCTGCTAGTTCACGCCGGGAAAGTTGTACTCATGCCCCCAAAGGTCACCCTCGACACTCACCGTAGGCACATAATTCTCCCAGTCAATGAGCAAACCGTCGTAGCCATACTCGACCGCAATGCCGCCAGGTGCCAGTATGTAGATGGAACACATATTGTCATTGACGTGACGCCCCAGTGTGGCAAGGAAATGCACGCCAGCCTTTTCTGCGCGCTTCATCGCCTGGCCTACCTCGTCCAGGGTCTGCACCTCGACCATCATGTGGACGATTCCCGCCGGGTGCGGGCCACTGAAGAGGGCGATGGAGTGCTGGCGCGGGTTGTTCGCGTGCATGAATTTGATCTGCAGGCCGTCCAGGCCGGGTGGGTACAACGTGTCGGTTAGGCCGGTACCGATAAGCTGGGTGTAGAAATCCACGCAGGACTCGATGTCGGGCGCGGGCAATACGCAGTGCCCGAAGCCCATATCACCGGATTGCTGGTAGGTGGTGACGAAGCGGCTCACACCGGTGGGTGAGACCAGCGGTACGTAGTCCAGCTTACGGCCCCAGTAGAGTTCCAGGGTGTTGCCCGCCGGGTCCTGTACCGTGGAAAACGCGGTGACGCAGCGGCGCTGTGCCTCTTCGGGTGATCCGGCCGTCACGGTATGACCCGCGCCTGCCAGGGCGTCGATGGTGGATCGCCAGGCGGCTTCGTCGGGGAACTCCAGGCCGGTCGCGATCAGTTTGTCGGCATCGGCGGATTCGATCATGAAGCGGAAAGGGTGGTCGTCCATGCGCAGGAAGCGCGCGCCGGCGTCATCCGCGCGCTGTGCGTCCATCAGGCCCAGCACGCCGGTGCCGAAGTCCATCCAGGCGGATGTATCGGTGGACGCGATTCTCAAATAACCAACGGCTGAGACTGACATAGATGTGCTCCTGGTGAGTTCGTAAGGTATGTGGCAACCGACCTCCATTATCAGCCAATTTCATCGATCTTGAAGGCGGGCAGCGGTATTCTGTGCCGGGTGGTACAAGTAACGCAACCCTCCGGCGGGAAAGCCCTCGCATTTACTGTCCTCAGCGGCCATTGAGAGCCGATTGATCTGAAAAGTCATGTTCACGTGATCCTTTGTGTCATTGAGTGTCTGCGGTGCCTCACCGATACTGGTGATTCAATCCTGTACCGCTACCTTGGAGGGCTGTGACCGTGTCGCAACCAGAAATCCTCAGCCAGGCATTTGAACTTGGTTATACCTACACCCGCTCCACCGGTCCGGTGATCGGTCGATTCTTCACTGAACTCAAAAAGCGCAAGATCGTTGGTATCAAGGCCAGCGATAGCCGGGTGGTCGTGCCGCCCATGGAATATGACCCGGATACCGCAGAGGAACTCAGTGAGTTCGTCGAAGTGGGTGAGCAGGGCGAGATCGTCAGCTTTGCCTGGGTGAAGAAGCCGCGTGAGGCACATCCGATGCAGGTACCGTTTGCGTGGGCAATGATCAAACTCGATGGTGCAGACGTGCCGATGATCCACTGTGTGGCAGCTGCCGCTGAAAGTGATATTGCCACGGGTGCGCGAGTGCGCGCCGTATGGGCCGATGAAACAGTGGGTTTCATCACCGATATTCGCTGCTTCGAACTGGTATAGGAGAGCAAGCAATGAGCGATGAACAGGACGTAATCACCGGTATCAATGCCCCGGTCTACCTCAAATACAATTTTACCGCAGGAAGGGCGCCGTCGCGCTTCCTTTCCCAGATCAAGAAAGGCGTACTGATGGGACAGCGCTGCCCGAAGTGTTCGGCGGTGTATGTGCCGCCTCGCGGTTCCTGCGCATTGTGTGGCGTTGCAACGGAAGAGGAAGTGAAACTGTCGGATAAAGCGACGGTGGAGTCGTTCACCATCGTCTCCATTCCCATTCCCGGCAACCCGATTGAGCCGCCCTTTATTGTCGCCAACCTGGTGCTGGACGGCTCCAATATCTCCCTAATCCATTTGCTCAGTGAGTGTGTCAACGAGGAAGTTCATATTGGCCAGCGCGTGCAGGGCGTATGGAATCCTGAATCCGAATGGGGCTACTCCATGGACAACATCCGTTACTTCAAACCCATCGACGAACCGGATGTCCCCGTGGACAAGATCGGCAAATTACCTGTTACCGGCTGGGAGGGTTGAGCTATGAGAGATATTGCAATAGTCGCCTACCAGCAATCTGATAGCGTCGCCAAAGCCGGAGCGGTCAATGAGGTGGAGCTGATCATGCCGGTGCTGGCCCGCACTTTTAAACAGGCTGGCCTGAATAGCGCACAGGATGTCGATTTTGTCTGCTCCGGCAGTTGTGACTACCTGCAGGGTGCAGCGTTTGCGTTCGTGTCCGGTGTGGATGCGCTGGGCGCGGTGCCACCCATCAAGGAATCCCATGTCGAGATGGATGCCGCCTGGGCGCTCTATGAATCCATTCTGAAGATTCGCATGGGGCACGCGGACTCTGCATTGATCTACGGCTTTGGGAAATCCTCGCCGGGCGAGTTACCCATTGTGCTGTCGCAACAGCTCGACCCCTACTATCTGGCGCCTCTTTGGGTAGACAGCGTGTCGCTGGCTGCACTGCAGGCCCGGTTGATGCTGGACCAGGGCATGATCACCGAGCGCGATATGGCGGAAGTGGTTTCGCGTTCACGTCGCAACGCCATGAATAATCCGCACGCCCAGTTGTCAGGTGATATCTCGCCGGAAGATATTCTTGCTGAGGAGACCTACCTGTCGCCCCTGCGTAAATCGGATTGCAGCCCGATTTCAGACGGCGCGAGCGCGATGATTATCGCCACTGTGGAGCAGGCGAAAGCCTGGGGCCTGCCTTATGCGGTGGTCAGCGGTATAGATCACTGCATTGAGACCCACAACCTCGGCATGCGTGACCTGACGGATTCAGTCTCGACCCGCATGGCGGCCAACCACGCGGGTATGAATACCGGCAAGGTCGATGTGGCCGAGTTGTACGCACCTTTCAGCCATCAGGAAATCATACTGACCAGGGCCCTTGGCCTGGATAAGGAAACTGTGGTCAATCCCAGTGGCGGTGTGTTGGCGGGCAACCTGATGATGGCATCAGGGCTGTCGCGCGTCGGTGAAGTCTTCAACCGTATTGTGAAAGGCGAGGCGCAACGGGGTATTGCCCACGCGACCTCAGGTCCGTGCCTACAGCACAACCTCGTAACGGTCCTGGAAAAAGGGGAGAACGCATAATGGCTAATTTGGCAGCGGTGGTCGGCATAGGCCAGACCAAGTACATGACCAAGCGAACCGACGTCTCGATCGCCGGACTGGTGCGGGAGGCAGCGTTCAAGGCACTGCAGGATGCAGAGCTCACCTGGGACGATATCGACGCCGTGATTATCGGCAAGGCACCCGATATGTTCGAGGGTGTCATCATGCCGGAGGTATACCTGACAGATGCACTGGGTTGTAATGGCAAGCCCATGCTGCGGGTCCACACGGCCGGGTCTGTGGGCGGATCGACCGCGCTGGTAGCGGCCTCCCATGTGCAAAGCGGTACCTTCAAACGAGTGCTGACAGTGGCTTTCGAGAAACAGTCGGAATCCAATGCCATGTGGGCACTGTCTAATTCGCAGCCGTTCTCCACTCACCTGAACGCCGGTGCCGGCGGGTATTTTGCGCCGATCATCCGCGAGTATATGCGCCGCTCCAATGCGCCTTATGACGTGGGTATCAAGGTGGCGGTGAAAGATCGCCTGCACGGCGCACGCAACCCGCTGGCGCATTTGCAGAAGCCCGATATCACCATGAAGGAAGTGGAAGAGTCGTTCATGTTGTGGGACCCGATCCGTTTCCTTGAATCCTGTCCCTCCTCGGACGGCGCCTGTGCGATGGTTATCGCCAATGAGGAACTGGCCGACAAGGCGTCCAAGCCACCGGCCTGGATTCGCGGCAGCGCGATGCGTTCGGAGCCGACCATGTACGCCGGTCGAAACCTGGTGAATCCGCAGGCCGGCCGCGACTGTGCGGCCGACGTGTACCAGCAGGCGGGCATCACCGATCCGCGCAAGGACCTCGATTGTGCGGAAGTGTACGTACCGTTCAGCTGGTACGAGCCCATGTGGCTGGAAAACCTGGGCTTTGCACCCGAGGGTGAAGGTTGGAAACTCACGATGGAAGGGGCCACATCGCTGGACGAGGGCGGTGATATTCCCTGGAACTGCTCCGGCGGCGTACTGTCCTCCAACCCCATCGGTGCGTCGGGCATGATCCGCTTTGCCGAGGCGGCCAGGCAGGTGCGCGGCGATGCCGGAGCCCACCAGGTCGAGGGGGCGAAACTGGCGCTCGGCCATGCTTATGGCGGTGGCGCACAGTTCTTCTCGATGTGGGTCGTCGGCTCGGAGAAGTCGTAAAAGGCGCGTCACAAAGTACAAGGGAGAAAAGGGCTTATGGCCAAGCACTACAATATTGCCGACCTCTATGAAATGGTGGCAGACAAGGTACCCACGCGCAGTGCGCTCGTGTGTGGCGAGCAGCGCGCGACCTATGCGGAATTGGAACAGCGTGCCAACAAACTCGCCCATTACCTCGCGCAGCAGGGCGTAAAGGCCGGTGATCACGTCGGTCTGTATCTCTACAACTGCAACGAGTACCTGGAGGGTATGCTCGCCTGCTTCAAAATTCGGGCAGTGCCGATCAACGTCAACTATCGCTATGTGCAGGACGAACTGCTGTACATCTTTGACAACGCGGATATGGTCGCGTGCATCCACAACCAGGAGTTCACCCCGCACATCGCCGAAGTGCGGCAATCCGCACCTGACCTCAAAACGTTTATCTATGTCAAAGATGATTCAGGGTGTGACCCCTCGACAATCGGTGCCGTGGAGTACGAAGCCTGCATGCAGGGCCAGAGTGACAAACGCGATTTCGGCGAGCGCTCGGATGACGACCTGTTCATCCTCTACACCGGTGGCACGACCGGCATGCCCAAGGGCGTGATGTGGCCGCACAAGGCCGTATTCTTTGCCGCAATGGGTGGCGGTGGCTGGTTTCACCCGGACGGCGCCATCACCGACCCGGAGCAGATCGCCGGGCGCGTGGGCGACTTCGCCATTGTCGGTATGGCACTGGCGCCTCTGATGCACGGCGCCTGCTGGTGGTATGCCTGCATCCAGCTGCTGGCGGGCAACTCGGTGGTGTTGAACCCCGGGCGCTCGCTGGTCGGCGAGGATGTGTGGGACATCGTCGCGAAGGAAAAGGTTAACTCCATCTCCATTGTCGGCGATGCGATGGCGGTGCCGTTGCTGGACGCACTGGAGGCCAACCCCGATCGCTGGGACCTGAGTTCCGTGTTTAACATCGGTTCCGGCGGCGCGGTGTTCTCGGAAACCAAGCAGGAGGCATTCCGGCAGCATTTCCCCAACGTCTTTATCTCCAATTCCTTCGGCTCTTCCGAGAGCGGCAATATGGGCTTCGATGGCGGCGGTAAAAAAGGCCAGGGCCTTGGCAACATCACCAAGAGCGAATTCATGTCGGTGATCACCGATGTCGAGGGAGAACCCAATCGCCACGTGGAACGCGGTGAAATGGGCATCTTTGCGCGCAGCGGGCATATCCCCGTGGGTTACTACAACGACCCGGTAAAAACCGCGAAAACCATTGTCGATGTCGACGGCAAACCGTGGTTACTGCTGGGCGATGAAGCACGCCTCGAAGACGATGACACGATTACCGTGTACGGCCGCGGCTCCAACTGCATCAATTCGGGCGGCGAGAAAATCTTCCCGGAAGAGGTGGAGCAGGCGCTGAAAGCCAACCCCGATATTTTCGATTGCCTGGTAGTGGCAACGCCGGATGAGCGCTTCGGCAGTAAGGTAACGGCGGTGGTGGCTCCGCGCGGCAATGCCAGTCTGACACTGAGTGGAGTACAGGAACATGTGCGCCAACACATCGCGGGGTATAAGGTGCCACGTGAATTGCACGTGGTGAAAGAGGTGCCGCGGGCGCCGAGCGGGAAGCCGGCCTATCCGAAGGCGCTGGAGATTGCGCTCTCTGGGGATTTCAAGGTCGCCTAGTGGCGAGTAGAGAATGTCGGGGAAAAGACGGTTTGTGTCACTGTGTAGTCCGGCGTTGAAACGTAGAGCCTGGGGCGGGACCCGCCGTGAACCCTTCCATGGGGGCTTGAGCTCGGCGTCCTGCCTCGCACAGTCCCGCCCCAGGCTCTACGTTCCAACGCCTACTTGCCAAATGATGGGCAAATCAGTGTTCGTTCAAACTGTAATTGATCAGAGGAAGCTGGTCGGCCCACTACTGTATCTGTCGGGAAAGTGGTAGGAGCCTTGTCGTGGCGTTGAGGCGGTAAATCCAGTAGCACGGGCAGGGACTGTGCGAGACATGGATGTCGAGCTCAAGCCCCCATGGAGGGGTTCACGGCGGGTCCCTGCCCGTGCTACTGGATTTACCGCCGGGCTCGATTCGAAGACACGTTTCTAATCTGGATATTGTTGTTCAGATTTTTGATTTTTTTATCTTAAGAAAGAGGTTGTCATGCCAGAACTGGATATCAGCACCAAGAACTGCACCGTAGAACAAGAAGGCAAAGTCCTGATTGTCACGCTCAACCGCCCCGAGGCCAAAAACGCCTTCAGCCCCGAAATGCTGCTGGGTATGTACAAGGCGTGGCGCCGGCTCGATGAGGATGACAGCCTGATGTGCGCCATCCTGACGGCGAACGGCGACACCTTCTCAGCGGGTATGGACCTCAAGGCCGGTGCCGACGGCGACCAGCGCTCTACCGGCGAGTTCATGGAAGTGATGGGCAAAGTGCCGAATGTCCACTGGCAGGCACTGCTGCGCGATAACCGGCCCAACAAGCCACTGATTCTTGCGGTAGAGGGTTATGCACTGGCCGGTGGTACCGAGATACTGGCCGGTACCGATATTCGGGTCGCGGCCGAGGACGCAACGTTTGGTGTCACCGAGGTGGCGCGCGGACTTTACCCCATGGCGGGTTCCAGCATCCGCCTGCCGCGCCAGATTCCCTATTGCCTCGCGGCGGAAATCCTGTTGCTGGGACGGCACGTCACCGCGCAGGAGGCGCTGGATTGGGGCCTCGTGAACCGGGTGGTGCCGAAAGGCGAGACGCTGGCCCACGCGAAGGAAATCGCCGCCAGGATATGCGAGACCGGTCCACTGGCGTTGAAGGCGATCACCCGTTCGCTGCGGGAGATCCAGACGGATGTGAAGGAAGCGGATGCAATGCTGCTCTCGGATGAACTGGCCAACCCGGTATTCGCCTCGGCGGATGCGAAGGAGGGGATGCGGGCCTTCAAGGAAAAACGGAAAGCGAACTTCACCGGCACATAAGTCCACACTGCACATAAGAGGCAGATTTTTGCTAGGCTAGCCGTCTTTCCTACAACGTGAGCTTATCCATGTCTGACAAGGCCGAAATATTCGATAACATTGTGACGTCCCGGCATTCGCTGCGCGCGTTTTTACCGCAGGCGGTGGATGAAGAGACCCTGAACAGGGTGTTTTCCGTGGCGCAGAGTGCGCCCAGCAACTGCAACAGCCAGCCCTGGGTGGTGCATGTGGTGTCTGGCCAGAAGCTGGAAACGCTGCGAGCAGAGATGCCCGAGCGCTTTGTAACGGGCAATATCAGCATGGATTTCCCGTACGACGGTGTGTACCAGGGCGTGTACAAAGAACGCCAGTACGGTGCCGCGCAATCCCTGTACGACGCGGTGGGTATCGCCCGCGAGGACAAGGTGAAGCGCAACGAGCAGTTCATGCGCAATTTCACCTTCTTCGATGCGCCGCATGTCGCCTTCCTGTTCCTGCCCGAACCGTTTGGACTGCGCGAGGCTGCGGACCTCGGTATGTACGCCCAGACACTGATGCTGACGCTCACTGCACACGGTCTCGGCAGTTGCCCGCAGACAGCCCTCGGTTTCCAGGCGGATTACGTACGCGAGCAACTGGGTATCGAGCCCAGCAACAAACTGGTGTTCGGGCTTTCCTTTGGCTATCCCGATCCGGACGCCCCGGTGAATGCCTGTGTCACTGAGCGCGCCACCGTGGCGGAAGCTGTAGCGTTTCACTCCTGAATAACGGGGCATTCCCATGGCCGAACTGGTAACCAGCGACAACCGTGACGGCGTACTGGTCGTCACCCTCAATCGTCCCGAGAAGAAGAATGCTATCAACACGCAGATGTGGATCGACCTGCGTGAGACCTTTCGAGCCGCGGCGATGGACGACGATGTAGTGTGCGTGTTGTTGTGCGGCGCCGGTGATAATTTTTGTTCCGGGGTAGACCTCGCGAGCTTCGGCGAAGGCGTCGATGGCGAGGAGCACCCGTTCGAGTCTGCCGCGCGCACGGTGGTTGAGTTCGATAAGCCCATGGTGGCGGCGGCCCAGGGCGTCGCGATCGGCGGTGGTGCCACGGTGTTGTTCCACGCCGATATCGTCTATGTCGGCACGAGCCTGCGCATGCGTCTCCCGTTTGCCAACCTCGGTCTGGTGCCGGAGTGGGGCAGTAGCTATATGTTGCAGGCCAATATTGGCGCGCAGCGCGCCGCCGAACTGTTCTATACCGCGCAGTGGATCGACGCGGACAAGGCTTTCAATGCCGGCATCGCCGCCGCAGTCCTGCCCGATGCCGATCTGTTTGAGCACGCGCTGGCCAAGGCGCGGGAGATTGCACAGTGGCCAGTGAATTCGCTGCGTGAGATCAAGCGCTCGTTGCGCCTGCATCACCTGCCCGCGATCGATATCGCGATCAAGGCAGAGCAGGCCGGGATGGAGCGCCAGGCAGGGTCTCCTGAGAATATTGAAGCGATTACCGCCTTTATGGAAAAGCGCCCACCGAATTTCAGGAAAAACAAGGCGGGGTAGGCTGACCGCTGCGGGTCAACGCTGCGACGTCAGGTCACTCCCGAGGCCCGCTACCGACAATCCCGTGATTGCCGCCTGTTCCTGTGCGTTCATTGCGGCGACTCGTTTGAGGTCCGCTACCCCCTCGTCGATCCGGCCCAGCAACAGGCGCATCACGGCGCGGTTGTACAGGTACTGGCCGTTGGTCTCACCCGAGGCTCGGACCGCCAGATCGCAGGCCTGTTCGGCGCGGGTATAGTCCCCGAGCTGGAAGTAGGCCTGGCAGATCAGCGCGTTGCCCTGGGCCTGCGCGCCCCAGCGGCGCAATTCAGAGTCGCGTTTCTCGAGCAGAGCCACGGCCTGTTCCGGATTGTCCTGCTGCAGAGCCCACTGGGCCTGGCGGACTACCGGCGGTTGGTAAACGCCCAGCGTGTCTGCGTTGGCCCGCGCCTGCCACAGCAGGGCCAGCATTGCAGTGACGCCAATCAGGGCTATCAATATTCGTTGGGTTCGCATTGTCGTCCTCCTTAACGCTTACCTGAACGTATGGTGCTACGCTACTCCTTTAAAAAATGTATAGATATCATATTTATATATAGTTACTATGCGTAAATGCATGGAATAGACCCTTTACGTGACTGGGCGGACATCCGCCTGTTTCTCGCGATCCTCGACCAGGGCAGCCTCGTCGGCGCGGCGGAACACCTCGGCCTGACCCAACCCACTGTGGGTCGGCGCCTGTCGGCTATGGAAACCCGCTTTGGCACTCCGCTGTTTGTGCGCGCCGGTAGGCGCATGCAAATGACGGATGCCGGCAAGGCCATCCTGGACAGTGCGCGGCGTATGGAAATTGAGATGCTGGCCATTGAGCGCAACCTCGAAGCACAATCCACGGCCCTCTGTGGGGAGGTCACGATTTCGGCAACCGAGGGCACGGGTACAGAGTGGCTGACCCCGGTATTGCTGGATTTTCATCGCGAGTACCCGGAAATCGTGCTCAATGTGCAGATTGAGAGCCGTGCAGCAGACCTGATCCATCGGGAGGCGGACATCGCCCTGCGCCTGAGTCGGCCGGAGCAGCCGGAGTTGATCGCCCGCCGACTCGTGAAGGTGGGCTTTGGACTCTACGCCAGCCGCGGCTACCTCGACAGTGCGCCACCGCTGCAGACGTTGGAGGACCTGGCGGCACACAAACGGGTGGGCCTGCGCACCTCAAACAACCGCGAGCAACTGTTCGAAAGCCTGCCGTTCCTCGACCCGCTGCCAGGTGAATACACCTACGTCAGCAACAGCCCTACAGCCCAGGTGATCGCGGTGCAGGCGGGCTTCGGCGTCGGCATACTCTCACACCGCTGGGCATCCATGGCGGGCAGATTGATCCGGGTGCTTCCGGAGTACAGTGCGGCATCGATAGACCTGTGGCTGGTGACGCACGAGGAACTCAGGCACAGCGCCCGCATCCGCACCACGTTCGACTTCATCGCCCAGCGCGCGCAGGCAGACGCCGACCTGTTTGCACGGGGCACCCGACACGAGTAATCGGGGGCGTCTTAGCTCGGTGGCATAACTACGGCGCTTTTTATAACCAGAAAACGTTCCGCGGAAACGTGGCTTAAAATGATTTCTCTACGGGGACAGTTCACTTAATCGCGTGGATTAGAGTTTTGGTAGTGGGTTATAGAGAAGAAATAAGTAAACTGGCCCCTGGCTCGCCAGATTGCAGGAGTAAAATTGTGAATAAAAAATGGCTATCTCCAACGGTATTTGTCAGCTTGATGCTGGCTGCGGCAAGCGTTCAGGCCCTGCCAATTCTCCTGGACTTTGAGGGAGTTGGTCACGCGGCTGTGATCGACGGATTTTACGGTGGCGGTATGGACTCTCAGGGTAATTCGGGGCCTGATTACGGCATTTATTTTAACAGCGATACGATTGCTGTGATCGATGCCGAGGCGGGTGGAACGGGCAATTTTGCCAATGAACCCAGCCCGGACACGACCATGACATTTGATTCCGGATCAGCGGTGATGAATGTGATTGGAGGTTTTGATGTGGAAATTGCTTTTTACTTCTCTGCATTTCGAGACGGACTGGTCAGCGTCTACGGCGGACTGGATGGCACTGGGGATCTTTTGGCGGCTGAGGCTCTCGCACCACAAGCCTTTGACGACTGTTTGGGTGATCCAGATGGCGATTTTTGTAACTGGACATTGCATGGCGTCAGTTTTTCGGGCGTTGCGCGATCCGTGGTGTTCAGTGGCGAACCGGGAACGGTGGGTTTTGACAACATAACCCTGGGCAGATCAACATCAGTGCAGCCTGTTCCCGCGCCCCAGACCCTGGCTTTGTTTGTGATTGCCCTGTCCGGTTTGCGGTTCCGGGGGCAGTTTACTTCAATGCCTGGGTTATAGCCGTGTTGGCGGATCACAGAGGTGAAATAAGTAAACTGTCCCCGGTATTACGTGAAGAATGCCACTCGGATATAGGTCCAATTCGCTCGATCACAGAGCGGGCATTTCACGGCATGCCCTACGCGGGTGGGGATGAACAGGATGTCATTGATCGGCTCCGCACTGCGAATGCGCTGACTTTGTCTTTGGTTGCTGTACTGGGGTCAGAACTTGTTGGCCACATTGCCTTTTCGCCAGCAGTGGCCAGCGACGGGTCAGGCCCGTGGTTTGCGCTGGGGCCCGTCTCCGTACTACCCGAGTATCAATGCCGGGGTATCGGAAGCGCGTTAATTGAAAGTGGTTTGGCTCGCTTGGAAAAGTTGAATGCGCTCGGATGTATTCTCACTGGAAATCCCTCGTACTACAAAAAGTTCGATTTCCGGCTGGCGCCTGATATTGCGCCCTCGAACGAACCTGCAGAGTTCTTTATGCTAAAGATACTCTCAGCTGAAGCTTTTCCCGGCGGGCGATTTGCCTTTCACAAGGCTTTTTATGGTGGCGCCTGACTAAGATTGGGGTCAGAGTAAAAACTCTCAATTTTGGTGCTCGCGACACTATGCTGAAGTGCCGGAGCTAGAGCCTGTTAGTGGGAAAAACAGAACTTTAATTTGCTGCCCACCTGCGTTCAAAGGAACCATATTTCATGCTTAAACCCGATGCAGCGAAGATTAAAGCCTTCAAGTCACCGAAAAGCCTGAGTAACTGGCTGCGAGGAAATCCTGCCACACCGAGACCGAACTTGGGGTCAAGATCTATAAGAAGGCATCTGGGCTTCCTGGTGGAGTTCCTGCAGTTTAGTGGGCGGTAGCCTTCACAATTGTCACCGGCACCCCATTCACCACACTGGTGCCAGACGGCATATCCATTTCATTGTCATCCACGAGGTCATTGGCAGACACGCCGGGCGCTAGTGTTGTCGCCACGGATTGCTGGGTATTCCGGTGGATATGTCCAAAGCCGTGGGGCAGGCTGACCACGCCGGGCATGATGCTGTCGCTGATTGTGACCTCCGCCTCAAACTCACCCACCCTTGAAGAGATCTTCGCCTTTCCTGAATCTGTCAGCCCGATGCGTTTGGCGTCCTGCGGGTTGATCAGGAGTGTGCAGCGGTTTTTACCGCGCGCGTAATGGGTGAGGTTGTGCAGCCAGGAATTCATGTCGCGAATATGGCGGCGACCGATCAGCAGCATGTGCTCAGACGGGCCCTTGTCGAGCGCGGCCTGCAAGCGTGGTATATCACTGGTGATCACGTCTGGTACGATGTTGATACGCTTGTTCGGCGTGGCCAGTAACTCCGGGAGTCGCGGTTCCAGGGGGCCCAGGTCGATGCCGTGGGGCGCCGCCTTTAGCTGCGCCAGGGTCAGCCCTTCGCCGCCAAACTTGTCGCCGTAGGGGCCGGCACGCAGCATGATATCCAGCAGGCGCTCCGGGCCCTCGTGTTCTGCCGTCTGTTGTTTGATGTCCTCGGCAGGAAGGTGTGAGAGGTCTGGAGCGTTAGACAGCAACTGATCAATCAGGCCGTCCAGCATCATGGCTTCGAGGTCGGCGCGCGTCATGCCATTCATGCGCGCCGTTACCTCGTTGAGTATTTGGTACTGCTCAAGCGCACCGTCCGGCGGATCAAATGTCGGCGGAGAGTACTGCGCGAAGTTTCGCACACAGGTAGCGCTGAACAGGAAGTCGTAGTTGCTGTGTTCCAGCTGAGTAGTCGAGGGAATAATGATGTCGGCCTGGCTGGTAGTCTCATTGATATAGAAATCGAATGCCACGACAAATTCCAGTTTGTCCATCGCGGCATGAATGCGTTTGCCGTTGGGTACGCTCAGTACCGGGTTGCCCGCCACGGTAATCAGCGCGCGCACCTGGTGCTCACCCTGCAACTCCATTTCCTCGGCCATCAGCGAAGCGGGCAGCATACCCATGTACTCGGGAAAGCCGCGCGCTTTTGACTGCCAGCGGTTGTAGCCCAGTTCCGGAGGCGCGGAAGCCGGATCGTTATGGGCGGTGGCGGGGCGGGGAAACATCGCACCGCCGCGCGCATCGAGGCGGCCGGTAAGTATGTTCACGACATCCACCAGCCACGATGCGAGGGTGCCGAATTGTTGCGTGCACAAGCCGATACGCCCGTATAACACCGGAGCACTGGCGTTGCAGAAATCATCGACCAGCTGGCGCAGGCGATCAGCAGGCACCCCGGTGATCGCCGCCACGGCCTCTGGCGTGTAGGGCGCACTTAGTGACTCCAGTTTTGCGATGCCGTCCGTGAACGCCTGCAACCTGCCAGGGGAGACCCTGTCGGTGGCAAACAATTCGTTTACGAATGCCATCAACAGGAACGCGTCGGTGCCCGGCCTTATGAACAGGTGCTGGTCGGCGATGTCGGCGGTCTCGGTTCGCCGTGGATCTATGACGACTACCTTGCCGCCACGTTGTTGTATGCCCTTGAGGCGGCTCTCAATATCCGGCGCCGACATCAATGAACCCTGGGATACCATCGGGTTGCCGCCCATGCAGACAAAGAAGTCACTGTGGTCAACGTCGGGAATGGGGAAGACCCAGCCGTTGCCGTAGAGCAGCTCGCAGCTCAGGTTCTTCGGCTGCTGGTCGACCGAGCCAGCAGAGAAGAAGCGCTCGGTATTCAGCAGTGTGATAAACATCTGGGTGTAGATCTGGGTGCTGAAGTTGTGGCCGTTCGGGTTGCCGTAGTACATCGCAATGGCATCCTTCCCGTGCCGGTCGCGGATGTCGACCAGCCGTTGGGCGGTTTCCGCGAGCGCCTCTTCCCAGCTTATGTCCTGCCACCGGCCGTCTACTTTCTTGACAGGCGAGGTGAGGCGCTCCGGGTCCTCATAGATATAGCGGAACGCCTGTGATTTGGCGCAAACGTAACCCCTGGAACGATGATTCTCGGGGTCACCCTTGATCGAGAGGACTTTATTCTCCTGTTGATCCACTTCCATCACCAGTCCACAACTGGCTTCGCACGTGGGGCAGCTGCGATAGATTGTCTGGATGGTCATTGCTCTGCCTCGGTGTGAAGGTTGGGGAGCTGGGCTGCCACAATGATAGCGGAATTGGCTGGCGCGAGTGTGAATGCAGCCTGTATAAACCCCAAAGACGCGAAAAGTACAAAAATCTGACCTCAACGGTCGTGCTTCCTGCACGCAGAGGGCGTACGGTGTGATCCGGATACGGCGGTTCGGCGTATACCAGGGTTATAAATTCAACTTCTTGCCGCAAGGATACTTATGAAATTCGCCTACCACGCAACGATGTGTCCGCCCGATCAGTACCTGCCGTTGGCCCAGGCTGCCGAGGCCGCCGGCTTCGATACATTTACCTTTCCCGACAGCATCTGCTATCCGAAGGAGGGCTCCGACGTATACCCCTACAACGACGATGGTACGCGCGAGTTCCTGGACGGCGTGCCCTTTCTCGAGCCTTTTATCGCGATTCCCTACCTCGCCGCGAAGACAGAGAAACTGCGGTTCACCACCTCGGTGGTGAAGCTGGCCATCCGTCAGCCCGTGATCGTAGCCAAGCAGTTGTCCAGCCTCGGCGTGCTGATCGGGGACAGGTTTGGTTTCGGTGTGGGTATCAGTCCGTGGCCCGAGGATTTTCTCGCCTCGCAAATTCCGTGGGAGCAGCGCGGCAAGCGTATGGACGAGATGATGGAGATCATCAACGGGTTGATGAGCGGAGAGTATTTTGGCTACGACGGTGAGATTTTCCAGCTGGACGAAATCAAGCTCACCCCCGTACCCGATCACCACATTCCACTGCTGGTGGGTGGACATGCCAAACCCGCGTTGCGGCGTGCCGCGCAGCTGGGCGACGGCTGGATTTCAGCCGGTTCCTCGATCGCCGATTTGCAGCGCATGATCGGCCAGATTGAAACACTGCGCAAGGAATGCGGCCGCGACCAGATCCCGTTTGAATACCACGCGATGACCGAGGCAGCGTACTCGGTCGATGGCCTGAAAAACCTGGTCGATGCCGGCGTGACCGAGGTGATCATCGCGTTTCGCAATCCCTACGACGCCGAACCTGATACCCAGTCGGTGGAGGAAAAAATCGGCATGATCAACTGGTACGCGGAGAATGTGATCCAGCCCTACCGCGCATCTGCAGGACAATAACCGTCAGCGCCGGCAGCATGGTCAATGTCACCAGCGCGGCGCCGATGATGCCGAACATCACAATGGCACCGACCCCGCGGTAAAGCTCCGTACCCGCCCCGGGCAGTAACACCAGGGGCGCGAGGCCTACCAGGGTCGTAATGGTCGACATTGCGATCGGTCGCAAGCGCACCTGCACAGCCTCCGTGACCGCGGATATCGCATCCATCCCTCCCCGGTCCGCATTCTCTACGGCGCGGTGCACGACGAGGATCGGGTTGTTCACCACCGTGCCCATCAGGATAAGAAAGCCCAGCATCGAAATCATGTCGAAGGGCTGCACGATCGCGTTCAGGCCAACCATCGGCAGAAGCGCGCCAACGCCATTGAGCAGGGCCAGTCCGACGATGCCACCCGCGATTCCGAGTGGAATGGAGGTCATGATCAGCAGGGGGTAACCCCAGTGGCTGAAGATCGCCACCATCAGCAGGTAAATTACCAGCAGGGCGACGAGGTAGTTGCCGACGAGCGACTCGCGCGTGGCGTCCAACTGGTCGGCCGCGCCTGAGATAACGACATCCACGTTTGCCGGGATCTCCCCTTTCTCACGCAGGTAGTTAACCAGTTCTTCACGCACAGCTTTCACCCCGGTCTCCAGCGCGATACTGCGCGGCGGGATGATGTTCAGGGAGACAGTGCGTCGACCGTTCACGCGGCGCAGGGAATTGGTATCCACGCTCTCCACGATGTCTGCCAGCGTCCCCAGTGGCAGCACCTCGCCGCTCGGGGTATACACCGGCAGCTGTGACAGTTTGTCCAGGTCGACATCCCGCCCGGCCTCGCTGTACAGATAGATATCGATCTTGTCATCGGCCAGGAAAAATTCATCAACATAACTGCCGTCGGTCAGGGCCGACACGATAAAGCCGATATCTTCACCGGACAATCCGAGTTCAGCCACACGCTCCCAGCGCGGCCTGATCTCTATCATCGGTTGCGCGAGCGACAGTGAGGCGGGCTGGCTCTGGACACGCGGTTCGTCAAACACTTCCTGCGCGCGCTGGTAGGCCGCTTGCGCCACCGCATAGAGCGTGGCGAGGTCTGTGCCGGCAATGTCGAGATTGATACTGCGTGTGCCGCCGTCGTTACTGGTGATGATTGAGCCGCGAGCCGCGAAGGGCCGCATACCGGGGTACTCGCTGTACTTGTGTGTCAGCGCTGCCATCAGTGCATCGATATCCCCTGTGTCCATCGGCTCCGAGATAATGCGCAGGGAGTCCGCGCCGACCCGCATGTTGTAGTAGGCAATCGGCGGCATGCTGGTCTCCCCGCGTGCAAATGCCCCGCGGTCAGCCTGCACGTGGGGTAACAGCCATGTCTCGATATCGGCAGATATCTCTGTCATCGCCTCGAGGCTGTACCCGGGCGGCGCGTTCATTGAGGCGAACACTTTGGGCTCCTCTCCTTCGGGGAGGTACTCTGCTGCGGGTGTCAGCCACGCGATCACAGCAACGCTGATGAGCATCGTGGTGGCAATACACAGTAACCGGCTGCGCCGGGTGGCAAGAATCCTCGAAACCAGGTGTAGCGTAGCTTCCTGCGCTTGCCTGCCCGGATGCCAACCCGCACTGCCGGGGTTGGCATCCGGGGTGCTGGCAAATCGGAGGCGCGCTGCTGCAGTCGGCAGGACCGTCACGGCTACCAGCATGGATGCCAGGATAGCCGCCGAAATCGCGATGGCGACATCGGAATAGAGTTGCCCTGCCTCCTGCTCGACGAATGCAACAGGCACGAATACCAGCACGGTGGTCATGGTAGAGGCGAATACCGCAGGCCACACCTGCCTGACACCGTCGACGGCGGCGCGAAAACGCTCGGCACCCTTGCGGCGTTCCAGTGCGATGCTTTCCAGGACCACAATACTGTTATCGAGTGTCATGCCAATGGCGAACGCGATACCGGCGAGCGAAATAACGTTGATGGTGCGCCCCGCCAGCAGCAGGCCGAGGAATGCGACGATCACACAGATAGGAATACCGGCCACACCGGCCAGCGTCGCCCTGAATGAGCGGAGAAACAGGTACATGACAGCAGTTGCCAGCAGTGCGCCGAGTATCAGGTTCTGCCAGACATTGGCGACAGATTCCTCTACGTACACCACGTCGTCGGCCATACGCTCGATGCGCAGCCCGGCGGGCTCCAGAATGTCGCGGTTGATCGCGGCGACCTCCACGCTGATGTCGCGCTTGGTTTCGATCACATTGGCGCCGGTCTCCTTGCGCAGTGTGATAAAGAGGTTCTGTTCACCGTTGAAGGATGTGCGCACGCTCTCTTCGAAATGATCCAGTTGCACGGTGGCGACATCCGCCAGGCGTATGACTGTATCGCCACGTCGCGACAGCACCAGTGAGGGGAGTTCGCGCAGGTCCTCGAAGCGACCCACGGTGCGCAGCAGGTACTGCCGTTTCCCCGCATCGATGGTGCCGCCCGATCGATCCCGGTTGCGCGTGCGCAGTGCCTCGCGCACATCCATCAGGGAGAGTCCGCGCTGTGCCAGTCGCGCGGGATCGACGAGAACCTGGATCTGGCGCTCGACGCCGCCGTAGACGCCAACCTCGGAGATGCCGGCAACGCTCGCCAGGCGCGGCTTCACGGTATCTTCGACAAAGTCCAGTGACAGCCCCATATCCAACTGGCGCGGGTTGCCCGGCAGCGGGGTGATGCTGAAAAACATGAAGGGGTTGCTGGAGAACGAGTTGGCGTAGATACGGGGTTCGTCTACCGCCTCAGGGTAAGACGGTACCTGGCTCAGCGCATTGTTCACCTGTATCAACATCTGCGTGATGTCGGTGCCGAGCGGAAACTCCAGTTGTATCGCCGCGCTGCCGCTGTTTGCGGTGGCCACGATGCGCGACAGGTTGGGCAGGTTGCGCAGGTATTTTTCCTGCTCCACCAGGATTTCTTTCTCGACATCCTGCGGCGTTGCGCCCGGCCAATTGGTGTGGATGCTGATAACCCGTATATCGAGGTCGGGGATCATCTGCACGGGAATGCGCATCGCCGCGATGATGCCCAGTACGCAGACAATCAGCACCGTCACCGTCATCAACGTGCCACGTTGTATGAGTTGCTCGAACATGTCGCTAGGGTTGCGCCGCGAGGATTGTAATGGGTTGTCCATTGCGTAACGCTTCGTTGCCCTGCACCACAACCCGGTCGCCGGAGGTGAGCCCCTCGAGAATTTCAACCTGGCCATCGAACACGATGCCGGTCGTTACCAGTGTTTCCGTGGCCTGCAAGCCTTCAGCGCCATTCTGCACCACCCACACGACAACGCGACCATCGGGGTAGTTCAGCAATGCGTCGCGGGGCACGGTCAGCCCGCGGCGTCCGGTCGCCAGCGTCAACTGTGCGCGAGCAGACATACCGGGAACCATGCGAGGGTCGGGTTGTTGCGGTTCCACACGCAGCAGGAAGCTTCGCGCGCCGGGGTTGGTCACCGGCACCACCGTGGTGATAATGCCGGGCTTTGCATCGCGGGAGTTATCGCCAAGGGTATAGGAGACGGGTGTATCGAGCGTCACCTCCGACAGGTAGTCCTCGGCGACCGGAAAATCCATGCGCAATCCCTGTGTGGCAACAAGGGTCAGTACCGGCTGGCCGGGCGTGACCCACTCGCCGAGTTCGGATTCCTTCGCGCTTACCACACCGCTAAAGGGGGCCCGCAACTGGTGCCGGTCCAGAATACCCCTGGCGTGGGCTGCCTCGGCTTCGGCGCGTTGCAACTCTGCCTCGTCCTGTTCGACCTCGGCTTCGAGATCGCGTACCGCCGATTCGGCGATGCTTTTCTGCGGCACAAGTGTGCGCGCTTCTGCGAGGCGCCGGGTTGAATCTGCGGCCGCCAGTCGCGCGACGTCGGCACTGGCCTGCGCACTTTGCCACTGGCTTTGCGCCAGGACCGGGTCCAGTTCCAGTAATACATCACCGGCGTTTACCTGGCTCCCCGCATCGACATGGATCGCAGTCACCAGGCCGGCGGTCGCGCTGGACAGTCGAGCCGAACGGGGGGAGGTGACTGTGCCGGTCAGCGCGACGATTTGCTGGATGACTTGTTCGTTGACAGTGTCGACCCGGACGGGCACACCACCCGGAGCGGTTTCCGACAGGGCCAGAACGCTATGCAGCAGCAATGCGAAAAACGCCAGCGGCAGACGGATCCGTGTTCCCGTGAACGTTAAAAAAACCACATCTCGTACCTTAACTGGGCGGCAATGAAAACGTATAACCATTGCTCAAGGCTGTACGAAGTCGATCACCTCAAGATTGAATCCTGACAGCGCGTTGAAATGTATCGGTGCAGACATCAGGCGCATCTTGCCAACGCCGAGCCGTTTGAGTATCTGTGAGCCGGTGCCGATCACGCGATAGTTTTGAACACCTTCCGAACTGCTGCCGCGTGCCACAGTGGCGGGTTCGGGGAACTGCAAGACTTCATCGAGTTGTTGCAGCGCCGAGGAATGCTGGCCGATCAGTACGACCACGCCGTGGTCCGCCTGCGCTATATGCTGCATCGCGCGGCGATAGGACCACCCCTGCTCACCCTCCAGGCACGTGCCGAGTACATCGCGGAGCGTATTGATGGTTTGCACCCGCACCAGGGTCTCCACGTTTTCGTCGACGGTTCCCCGGGTCAACGCGTAGTGCACGGTGTCGTCGACCAGGTCGAGGAATGTGTGCAGTTCGAATTCGCCAAATTCCGTTTGTACGCGTTTGCTGTCGCGCAGGTCGACGGACTGCTCGTGCAGCGCGCGGTATTGAATGAGATCGGCGATGGTGCCCATACGCAGGTTGTGCTTCTCGGCGAACACCTCCAGCTCCGGACGCCTGGCCATGGTGCCGTCCTCGTTCATGATCTCCACGATCAGGGCCGCCGGTTCGAAGCCTGCCATGCGGGCCAGGTCGACGCCGGCTTCAGTGTGACCGGCGCGGCGCAATACACCACCTGGCTTGGCGACCAGCGGGAAGATATGCCCGGGCTGGACGATATCCGTGGGTTTGGCATCCGCCGCAACTGCCTTCAGTGTGGTGTGCGCGCGTTGCGCAGAGCTGATACCCGGGCCGATGCGCTGGGCAGCGTCGATGGAGACCGTAAAGTTGGTCTCGTGTTGCGAGCGGTTGTCGCGCACCATCAACGGCAGTTGCAACTGCCTGGCGCGCTCCACGGTAATAGGCATACAGATGAGGCCACAGGCCTCACTGGAAAAGAAGGTGATAATCTCCGGTGTGACGGCCTCGGCGGCGACGATAAGGTCGCCCTCGTTTTCGCGGTCCTCGTCATCCATCAGGATAACCATCTTGCCAGCGCGGATATCATCGAGGATATCCGGGACGCTACTCAGTGCCATGGTGCTGCCTCCAGGGGCGTGACGCGGCCGTTGCTGCGCCGAATAGAATTGTTGTCGCGACTATAGCATCTCGATAGCGACTGCAGTGGCTTCACCGCCGCCGATACACAGTGCCGCTACGCCGCGCTTGAGCCCGCGCTGCTGCAGGGCGTGCATCAATGTGACCATGATGCGCGAGCCGGTGGAGCCGATCGGATGCCCCTGCGCGCAGGCACCGCCGTTGACGTTCACCGTGGCCGGGTCGAGTTGCAAATCCTGTATCGCCATCATGGTGACCATGGCGAAAGCCTCGTTGATTTCAAACAGGTCCACATCGGCTACCGTCCAGCCCGTTTTCGCGAACAGTTTCTCGATAGCGCCAATAGGGGCGGTCGTGAACTCGCCGGGCTCCTGGCTGTGACGCGTGTGTGCCACCATCCGCGCCATGGGATTGAGCCCCCTGGCTTTGGCCTGTGATTCACTCATCAGCAGCAGCGCGCTGGCACCGTCGGAGATGGAACTGGAATTCGCGGCAGTGATGGTGCCATCGGCGGCAAAGGCCGGGCGCAGATTGGGTATCTTGTCGAGCGCGGCCTTGTGCGGCTGCTCGTCGTCGCTCACCACGGTTTCACCCTTGCGGGTTTTTACGGTGACCGGGGCCGTTTCCGCCTGCAGTGAGCCGTCCTCGATCGCGCGCTTGGCGCGAGTCAGCGACTCGATCGCAAAGGCGTCCATTTGCTCCCGGGTGATACCGCGTTGATCGGCGGTTTCCTGCGCAAAGCTGCCCATGGCGCGCCCGGTATAGGCGTCTTCCAGGCCGTCGGTGAACATGTGATCGACCATGCTCTTGTGGCCCGAGCCAACGCCGCCGCGTGCGCCCTGCAGCATGTGCGGCGCGCGACTCATGCTTTCCATGCCGCCGGCGATCACTGCGCTATTGGTGCCCGCCATGATGCTGTCATACGCAAAGATCGCCGCCTGCATGCCGCTGCCGCAGGCTTTGTTGACGGTGACAGCACCCGCAGATTTGGGAATGCCTGCGCCGATCGCGGCCTGGCGTGCAGGGCACTGTTTCAGCGCGGCCGGGAGCACGCAGCCCATGAACACCTCGTCGATGTCACTGGCGTCCAGGCCACTGCGCTCGAGGGTGGCAGCGATGGCCGTGGCGGCCAGCTCCGGTGCCGGAACCTCGGACAATGCTCCCAGCAGTCCACCCATGGGAGTGCGGGCGCCGTGTACGATAACTACTGAATCATTGCTCATGGAAGAACTCCGTTGCGTGATGCTGATGGTGTCGGTAAACAGGCGAAAATACGCGTTGCAGTCATTTCTAAAAGGGCGCCAATTTAGCCACACACGGCCCCTTTTCTCAAGGCTCTACATCCGGCGTGAACAGTTTGCCGCGCACCGCATTGCGGTATTCCAGCGGACTCATGCCACAGTGGCGGCGAAACAGCTGCGAAAAATAACTGACATCCTGTATCCCGTGCTGCCAGGCGATATCGCCCACCGACAGGTTGCTGTGGCGCAACAGCTCGCGGGCCCCGGCGATACGCAGGCTTTGCAGGTAGTTCAGGGGTGCCATGCCCGTGGCGCGCTTGAACCTGCGGTGCAGCGTGCGCGCACTCAACTGTGTCTGCGCGGCCAGTTGTGTCATGGAGACCGGTGTGGATAAGTGCATCTGCAGCCACTGTTGCGCCTGCGCGACAACCTCGTCGTGATGCGAGCTGTCCGCTTCGTTCTGGTAAGCCGCTGCGCGGAAGCTGCGCCGTATTTCCGGCGAGAACTGGTTCTCGATAGCCCTCGCAATGGCGCTGCCAAACCACTCTTCCACGATGTGCACCATCAGGTCGGCGATGGAGTTCACGCTGCCGACGCAATAGATATTGTCGCTCTGCGTGATCAGGTGCCGGGTTTTCAGGTCCACCGCGGGGTAGCGCTGGCTGAACGCCTCAAAGTAGTTCCAGTGTGTTGTGGCTGCCCTGCCGTTCAGCAGGCCGGCTTCTGCCAACAGGTAGCTGCCGGTGCCGACACTGCAAATGCGGGTTCCGCTGGCCGCCTGCTCCCGCAAGAGGTCCTGCCAATCCCGCGCGGCGGTGACAGCCGGTAGTGGATTGCGCCAGATGGCCGGCAGCAACAGCAGATCAAGGGGAGGGAGGTCTGCCAGTGTGATATCGGGCTTGAGCACAATCCCGCTACCCAGTGTGACGTCGCCGCCCGTGGGGCCCGCCAGCAGGAAGCGCACGCGGGATGCCTCCCGATCCTGCACGCGCGCCATCTGGCTGGCTGCCTGCAGGATTTCCATCGGCAGTGTAATACTGGTAGCGAGTGCCTGCGGGTACAGGACTGCGGCGGCCATGTGCATGCGATACACCACGGTGTGTCGGAAAGGGTGTCAAAAATACCATAAAAAGTGACCGTAATGACATGCTCAATCGATCCGGACAACCCTACACTGTCGTCTGTAGGATTCAGGTGGAGCACAGGGGAGCTATGGGCAGGCAACGATTACCGGTGATAGTGGGTTTTGGCGGTGTGAATGCCGCCGGGAGAAGTTCCGGGCACCATGCCTATACAAGAATGACATGGTCCGCGCAGTCCGCAGCACAGCGCGGGCGGACCCTCGACGCAATGGCGCGGCTCATGGGGGTCGAATCCGGCCCACCGCAGGAGGGTTACATACTCGATCACACCCTCATCAGGCGGATTGAACCCCGGCATTTCGATGTGACTGCCGTTTCCTGGAACCAGCGGTTACCCATCCAGGGCGACGACCAGCCGCTCAGTTTTGACCTCGATCGCAAGCACTTGCCCGATGTCATTCCGCCACACTGGGTGGTAACCAGTACGTCGGTGACGCACGTCAACGTGCAAATCGCCGGGCAACAGGATTTCCTGCTGCCCACCTCGCGCGAGTTCGATGTGAAATCGGCGGGGCAGTTGCCCACGGGTTTTGAGCCGGGCCAGCTCTACCAGTCGCGCAATCATCCGCGCGGCCTGCAGATGGCGGTCTATGCAGCTTCCGATGCGCTGGGTAGCCTCGGCCTGGACTGGGAGGACGTCACCCGTCGCGTGGCGGCGGACCAGATCAGCGTCTATGCCGGCAGTGCGATGGGCCAGCTGGATGCGGCCGGGGCCGGTGGCATGATCAAGTCGCGCTACAACGGGCAGCGCGTGACCTCCAAGTATTGTCCGCTCAGTTTTGCCGAGATGCCGGCGGATTTCATCAACGCGTATGTGCTCGGAAGCCTGGGTTCAACGGGTGCCAGCCTCGGGGCCTGTGCGTCGTTTTTGTACAACCTGCGCCACGGCATTGACGATATCCGCAGCGGTCGTGCGCGCGTGGCATTCATCGGCGCCGCGGAGGCACCGATTACCCCGGAAATCATGGAAGGCTATTCCGCGATGGGTGCGCTGGCAACCGAAAAAGGCCTGCGTCAACTGGACGGCCTGGACGATGGGCAGGAGCCGGATTTTCGCCGCGCCTGTCGGCCGTTTGCACCGAACTGCGGGTTTACCATCGCCGAGTCTGCGCAGATGGTGGTGTTGTTCGACGATGAACTGGCGATGGAACTGGGCGCGACGATCTTTGGCGCGGCCACGGACGTGTTTGTGAATGCCGACGGACACAAAAAATCGATCTCCGGTCCGGGCGTGGGCAACTACATCACCATGGCCAAGGCGACTGCCGCTGCCCGCGCGATTATCGGCGACAAGGCCCTGCGTCGAGGTGGACTGGTGCAGGCGCATGGCACAGGGACGCCGCAGAACCGTGTCACGGAATCGGAGATTCTCAGCCGCACCGCGCAGGCCTTCGGTATTGAGGAGTGGCCGGTGCTTGCCGTCAAATGTTATCTGGGGCACTCCATCGGCGCGGCAGCGGGCGACCAGTTGAACAGTACGCTGGGTGTGTGGCAGCACGGCATCCTCCCGGGAATCACGACGACCGATAGCATCGCCGCGGATGTGCACCGCGAACACCTGGCCTTCAGCCACAGTCATCGCGAGGTAGACCTCGCACAGCAGCACTACGCGATTATTAATGCCAAGGGTTTCGGCGGCAACAACGCATCGGCGACGCTGATGAGCCCCGGTACCACCAAACGCATGCTGCAGGCGCGATACTCTGCACAGCAGTGGCAGGACTGGGAGCGCGCGAACGAGGTTGTGCGCGCACGCCAGCAGGCTTACGATGACGGGATGATTGCCGGTACTATCCCGCCCGTGTACAAGTTTGATCACGGTGTGTTGCATGACAACGACATCGAAATGGGTGCACAATCACTCACCATTGGAGGGCGCGAGGTCCGGTTGAATCTCGAATCGCCCTACGACGATATGAAAATCGACTAACGCCAACGACCACGCGGGGTTTATCGTGTACCCATCCACCGCTGTTGAACTGCAGATTCCCAATCTGCCACAGCGCCTGCAACTCTACGTCCACGGAGAGCAGGACAAGTTTGTATCCCGGCGCATCCGGGAGGAGGGCATCTGGGAGCCCTATGAAACGGAACTGATGCTGGATCTGCTGCGCCCCGGAGACGTGTTCGTCGATGTGGGCGCAAATATCGGCTATTTTTCCGTGCTCGCGGCCAGTGTGGTAGGTGAGGAGGGTGCCGTGTTTGCCTTTGAGCCGGACCCGGACAATTTCCGCCTGTTGCAGGCCAATGCCGTACTCAACTCCCAGCAGCATTGCATCACCTCCGTGCCAGCGGCCCTGTCAGACACCACGGGCAAAGGCCGGTTGTTCCTTGCCACAGACAACCTGGGCGATCACCAGGTCTACGAGGGAGAGGAGGCGCGGCCCAGCGTGCCGATAGCGCTGTACCAGGGCAGCGAGTTCCTGAAGAGCCGCCTGCAGCGCCTGGATTTGCTGAAGGTCGATACCCAGGGTTCGGAATTTCATGTCATCGCCGGTTTGATGACATTGCTACTGTCGTTGCAACACAAGCCGAGGATTATTATTGAGCTGACACCGTACTCCCTGCGTGAGGCCGGTGCCAGTGGCCGGCAGTTGATCGAGCTGCTGGCAAAACTCGGGCAACCGCTGTGGATCATTGATCATATCGATCACAGCCTCCACGGCTGCACCGTCGAGGAGCTGGCCGTATGGTGTGACAACTGGGATCGGGTGCCCGAGGACAGGGGCTTCATCAATATCCTCGTGGGCCGGATGGATTGAGGGCTCCCCGCGCCGCGTACTACACAGCACGAAAATACTGGTATGATTGCGGCTCACTTTTTCCAGCAGTACGTTTTTATGAACGACATTCTGCGTTTTTTGCAGCAGCGCAATTCCGCTCCAAAGTTACAGGAGCCCGCCCCGTCCCCTGAAGTCATGGCAGAAATATTCCGCGCCGCGCTGCGTGCGCCCGATCATGCCTGGATGCGACCCTGGCGTTTTCTCACGATTGCCGGAGAGCGTCGGGAAGCGTTTGGCGAATTGTTGGATTCCTGCCTGTTGCAGCGCACACCCGATGCCGATGAGGCAGCGCGCACCAAAGCGCGCAATGCACCGCTGCGCGCTCCCCTGGTGGTCGTCGTTATCGCCAGCGTATCGCCCCATCCCAAAGTGCCACCGCAGGAGCAACGCTTCTCGGCTGCCTGTGCTGCACATGCCATTTTGCTGGCAGTGGAGGCATCGGGTTTCGCGGGTATCTGGCGCACCGGCGCACCGGCTTTTGATCGCAATGTGATGGATGGGCTCGGCCTCGCCGAGAACGAGGAGGTTGTCGGGTTCATCTACATCGGCTCGCGACTGGGGCCCGCCAAATCCATACCCCAACTGGATGCTGCCGACTACGTAAGCGCTTGGTAGTATTCATGCAACGCAAATGATTGTGAGGTAACGAACCATGCCCCCAAGTTTTGAGACACTCGACGTATCGATTGAGCACCAGGTGGCCACCGTCCTGTTAAACCGTCCCGACAAGGCCAACGCAATGAATGCCACCATGTGGGATGAGTTGCAGCAGTGTTTTGAGTGGCTGGACGGGGAGCCTTCGGTGCGCGCCGTGATCCTGGCGGGCAACGGCAAGCATTTCTGCGCCGGACTGGACCTTGCTGTGTTCGGTAATCAGGAGGATTCCTCCGCTGATCCCGCGCGCCGTGCGGAGAAACTGCGCCGTACCATCCTGCGCCTGCAGGGCAATCTCAGCGCTATTGAGCAGTGTCGCGTGCCGGTACTGGCTGCAATCCACAACACCTGCATCGGCGGCGGTGTCGATATGACCTGCTGCGCCGACATGCGCTACGCCACGGAAGACGCCTACTTTTCTATCCGGGAGATCGACATCGGTATGACGGCCGACGTGGGTACACTGCAGCGCCTGCCGAAAATTATACCCGACGGGGTGGTGCGGGAGCTCGCGTACACGGGGCGCAATATGGATGCGGAGGAAGCCCGCGAAGTGGGCTTTGTGAACAAGGTCTTTGACAACCGCGAGACAATGCTGCGTGAAGTGACGGCGATCGCCAGGTCCATCGCCGCCAAATCGCCGCTGGCGGTGCGCGGTAGTAAGGAAATGCTGCTCTATTCGCGCGATCACAGTGTGTCTGAAGGTCTAAATTACATCGCTACCTGGAACGCCGGTATGATGAGCCAGGTCGATTTGCAGGCCGGCATGGAAGCGCAAATGGGGAAGACGCACGCGGTTTACGAGGACTAGTCGAACCGTCATTCAATCGCATGATCGGGCGACGCCGCAGTTCAGGCCAAAGCGTCATCGAGTGCATTCTGGAGAGTAGTCAATGAAGTTTCTATCCCGGCTGAACCGGCCGTGGCTGCATTTTATTGTATTGGGCAGTGTGCTCTATTACCTGCAGGGCGAGTTCTTCCCCGAGCCAAGGCCCGTGCTGGGGCCGTTGAGCGAAGCGCGTATCGAAGCACTGCAACAGCAGTGGTTTGCCAGTGTTGGGCGCCCGCCGACGGCCGAGCAACTGGAGCGGATGAAGCAGGCTGAACTCGATCGCGATATGTTGTTCCAGCGCGCGGTGGAACTGGAACTTCATCTCTACGACACGGTGGTGTACCAGCGCCTTTTGCTGAACATGCGCTTCCTGCAGATGGGGGAGGGGAAGAGCGATGAGGAGTTGTACCAGATGGCGCTGGATATGCGCCTGCACCTGGGCGATGAAGTGATCAAGCGCCGCCTGATCCAGGTGATGGAGCAATTGATGCTGGCGAGTAATCCGCCGCAGGAGCCTACCGAGGCGGAGATTGTCGCCGAATTTGAACAGCGCCGGGAGGAGTTGCGAAGACCGCCGCGCTACTCCATTGAACATATCTATTTTAACCGGGAGCGCGAGGCCGAGGCAGAAGCCGTTATCGCAAAAATCCAGCAGGAGAGCCTGACACCCGAGCAGGCGCGGCAATTGAGTTCGCCCTTCCTGCCGGGTTACCAGTTCACCGGGCAGACGCCCGATCAACTGGCGCGTCATTTCGGTGCCTCCTTCGTTGAGAACCTGCAAAAGGAAAACCCCTCGCCCGGCCACTGGGTCGGCCCGGTGCGCTCCACCTACGGGCTGCACTACGTATGGGTCGATGCGCTGGAGCCCGCCAGGGACGCGACGGTGGATGAGGTCCGTTTACAATTACAGCGCGACCTGGAGTCGCGCGCCAGGGAGGCGGCGCTTAAAGAGAGCATAGAGGCCATGCGCCAACACTACGAGATCAGACAATGAAGAGCTTGCATATCCTGCTGGGCCTGTTGCTGGGTTTCAGCCTTGCGCAGGGCGCCCATGCCCACCGTTTTGCACCCTCCCTGCTGAATGTGCAGGAGATTGCCCCGCAGCAATACAACGTGGTGTGGAAGACGCCGGCACAGGGTGTCAGCAATATACCGCTACGCCCCCTGTGGCCCGAAACGTGTACGGTGACAAACGCCAGTGAGCCACAGCTCGAGGACACCGGGGTGGTCACCAGCTGGCAGTTGCAATGCGAACAGATCGGTGAAGAAGGCTTGGTGGGACAGACCCTTGGCGTGTCCGGGTTGGGCGCGAACCAGGCGTCCGCGATGGTGATGGTAAGCCTGCTCGACGGTCGCCAGTACCAGCAGGTGCTCAGCACGGAACAGGCTGAATTTGTCATTCCCGCCGAATCCACCGCCGGCGATGTGGCGGGCAATTACACCTGGCTCGGGATGGAACATATCTGGGGCGGCTTCGACCACCTGTTGTTCGTGTTTGGCCTGCTGTTGCTGGTGGGCGGCGGGACTCGCCTGCTCTGGACCATCACGGCTTTTACCCTGGGACACAGTATTACGTTGTCCCTGGTGACGTTGGGTTTCTTCGATTACCCGGTAGCGCTGGTGGAGTTCGCGATAGCCCTGAGTATTTTTATCCTCGCGGTGGAACTCACCCGTACGGCAAAACACGATATGCTCTGGCGCAACCCCTGGTGGCTGGCCGGCGGCTTCGGCCTGCTGCACGGGATGGGCTTCGCCGGGGCACTGGCCGAGACAGGCCTGCCGCAGGACAATGTGCCGCTGGCCCTGCTGTTTTTCAACGTGGGTATTGAAGTGGGGCAGATTGCGTTCATTGCAGTAGTGCTGGCTATCTGGTTCGTTATTCGCAAGCCGCTACAGCCATGGCAGGACCGCCTGCTACCGGTGCCGATCTACATCCTCGGTTCCCTGTCGGCGATGTGGTGCATAGAGCGTGGGCTGGCTGCGCTGGCGGCCTAGGGAGAGGAGTAACGGGAATGACCACTACAGTAAGAACAATGTTGCTCGCTGTTGTCACGGCTGCGGGCGTGCAACAGGTTGAGGCCGCTACTGATGCGCAGAGAATCGCAGCGCTCGAAGAGCAGCTCAACCAGCAGAAAGTCGTCATGCAGCAACAACAGAAGATGCTGGAGGCGATGGAGGCGCAACTGCAGGCGCTCAAGGCGGGTGAGCACGCCCCGACAGTGGTGCCGGCAGAGGCCGCCCCACAGGCGCAGCCTGCAGCATTGGCGAATACGAGCCCTAAAGCACCCGCAAGCCCTGAGAGGAAACTCTCGGCGAAAGTCTATGGCTTTGCCCAGGCCGATGCGATCTATGATTTCAAGCGCGTGGATCCCGATTGGGAGGACACGCTGCGGGTATCCACCATTCCCGTGCAGAGTGGTGCTTACGGCAATGACGGAGATTTTTTGTTCAGTGTGCGGCAGTCGCGCCTGGGCATAAAAGGCAACTACGGCGAGGATGTCACCTTCTGGTTGGAGGGCGAGTTGTTTGGCGTAGGGTCAGACCAGGGCCAGACCACATTCAGGCTGCGACAGGCCTGGGCGACCTACAAGGAGTTTGGTATGGGCCAGACCTGGTCCAACTTCATGGACATCGATATCTTCCCCAACACTATCGATTACTGGGGCCCCACGGGCATGGTGTTTTACCGCAACCAGCAGGCACGCTACACCTTTCCCCTGGGCGATGATGTGTTTGCGATCAGTCTGGAAGATCCCAGCACAGCGTTGACCGTCGGCGAGTTCAGGAATACCAGCAACTGCGATCTGCCCAACCCGCCCGAGGACTGCGAATCCACCGACAGCACGGCGGCGGAGGTGTTCCAGTCGTACAACAATGTTCCCGACCTGACCGCCCGGTATCGCCACAACGGCGATTTCGGGCATGTCCAGGCCGCCGGTATTGTGCGCAAGCTCGGTTTCGAACGACTGGATACCGGCTCCAAGGACTATGAGATTGGCTGGGGTATCAATACCAGTGCCGGCATCAATACCTGGGGTGCCGACCAGCTCAAACTCCAGGTCGCTTACGGCAAGGGCATCGGCAACTACATGAATGACGGCGGTGTGGATATCGCGCCTGATTCAGCGGATATTACCATCGCAGGTGCAGAGACCGTGCCGTTGTGGGGCATAAGCACCTACTACGACCATTTCTGGAATGAGCGATGGTCGACCTCCCTGGGCTGGTCCATGACCGATCTCGACACCACCGATGGCCAGGGAGGGAATGAGTTTAAACAGGGCCAGATCGCACAGATCAACCTGCTGCACTATCCCGTTGACCATGTCCTGCTCGGTACCGAATTTATCTGGGGCCAGCGCGAGGATGTGGATGGCAGTACCGGCTCCGATTACCGAATCCAGTTCAGCCTGAAAGTGGATTTCGATACCGGGGACCTGCTGCGGCAACAGTAGTCGAACAACAGAATCGCAAGGGAGCGTGCCGTGACCAAAAAGGACAAGAAGCCAGCGGGCAAAGCCGAAAAGATGCGTCGCAAGGTGTACGAAAAAGAGCTGGAGCGACTGCATGTTGAGCTGGTCCATCTGCAGCGATGGGTAGTCCACAACGGCCTGAAAGTGTGTATCGTGTTTGAAGGTCGTGATGGCGCTGGCAAGGGAGGAGTCATCAAAGCGATTACAGAACGCGTCAGCCCGCGTATTTTTCGTGTGGTCGCGCTGCCCGCGCCGACGGAACGCGAGAAAACCCAGTTATATTTCCAGCGCTACATACAGCATTTCCCCGCCGCGGGCGAGATCGTCATTTTTGACCGCAGTTGGTACAACCGCGCCGGTATCGAGCGTGTCCTGAATTTTTGCACCGAGGACGAGGCTGAACACTTTCTCGGCCAGGTGCCGACGATCGAGCGCGCGATGGTCGATTCTGGCATTATCCTGCTTAAATACTGGTTGGAAGTGAGTCCCGAGGAACAGCAGCGGCGCCTGGAAGACCGCGTGCACGATGGTCGCAAGACCTGGAAGTTGTCGGAGATGGACCTCAAGTCCTACCACCACTGGGACGCCTACACCGCGGCCCGTGAAGCCATGTTCAGGGCGAGCGATTCGCCGTGGGCGCCCTGGTACGTCGCCCGGTCCGAGGACAAGCGGCGGGTACGGTTGAATGTCATGAGCCACCTGTTGGCGAAAATCCCGTACGAGGAATTGCCCCTGCCGGCAGTTAAACTGGGCAAGCGCAAAGTGGTTAAAGACGAGGGGGCGAACTATCCGGTCACGTATGTACCCGAACGCTATTGAGGCCAGCGATCGGGCCGCGCCGCCCGCGTCCTATTCTACAGGTGTAACCTCGTAGGGGTTGCCGCCGAGCGCATTGGAGATGTCGGCGATAGCCTTCTGCGCGCGCACGCTGTTGCCCGCTGCATCCAGCGGAGGCGAGATAACAGCGATGCCGAAGCGCCCCGGGGATACCGCAATAATGCCGCCGCCCACGCCGCTTTTGGCAGGCAGGCCAGTGAGGTACAACCACTGCCCGGAGTCATCGTAAAGCCCGGCAGTCGCCATGACCGCGAGCACTTCGGCAACATTCTGTGAGCTCATCACCTGTTTGCCCGTCAGTGGGTTGCGCCCTCCGTTCGCAAGCGTGGCCGCCATCGTGGCAAGATCCTGCACATTCACGCTGACGGAACACTGCTCGGTATAAATGTCGGTTGCCTGGGCGGGGTTGTCCTTGATGTGCCCGTAGGCATACATAAGGCTGGCGATCGCCTGGTTGCGCTGGTTGGTGGCCGCTTCCGACTCAAAGACTTCCTGATTGACTGCCAGTTTCCGCCCGGCGAAATCTTCATAAAAATGAAGAATCTTGTTCCATATTTCATCGCGGCTGTTGCCCGATACCATGCTGGTGGCCGTTATCGCCCCGGCGTTGACCAGTGGGTTCATCTCGGAGCCCTGGTACTGCTCCACGGCCACGATTGAGTTGAACACCTGGCCGGTGGCATCTACCCCCATATTACTGGAGATGGCTTCCGGGCCCGCTTCTTCAATCACCAGTGCCATGGTAAACACTTTTGAAATTGACTGAATGGAGACTTCCGACTTAATGTCGCCTGCGGTATAGATCTTGCCGTCGGGGGTTACCAGGGCGATGCCGTACAAGTTCGGGTCGACCTTGGCCAGCGCCGGGATATAGTCGGCATTGGCACCTTCCTGCAGGCCCTTGTACTTTGCGAAGGCGGTAGTCAGGGCCGTTTCAATATCGGCCGGCGTGAGGGCTTGATCTGCGCGCACGCCTGCTGTGACGCACGTCAATAATAGTACTGCCAGTTTGGCTATTCGAGAGAGTCGCATGGTACCTTCCGTTCAGTGGCGTATTTACGGGATGCTCTAGCATACTGTCGATTGCTAGAGACTTAAATGGGTGTGTGGCAAGATGCACCGGGTGTCAGGATACAGGGTTCAAGGGAGAGTTCAAAAGCAATGCAGGATGTTCTTCAAACCGCAGCGGGTTTGGTGCTGTTGGTTGCAGCTGCCGATTTGCTGGTCAAGGGTGCATCCTCTATTGCGTCCAGATACGGTGTGTCCCCGCTGATGATCGGGCTTACGGTGGTGTCTTTCGGCACCTCCATGCCGGAAATGCTGGTCAGTGTCACCGCGGGGCTGCAAGGCAGCGCGGACCTGGCGGTCGCCAATGTCCTGGGTAGCAACCTGTTTAACATCCTGGTCGTGCTGGGTGTTGCCGCAATGATCTATCCGTTGCACGTGCACAGCTCGACCGTGGTGTCAGAGATCCCGTTTTCACTCAGCGCAGCCATCCTTCTCGGCTTCCTGGCCAACGCGGCCCTGTTTGCCACAAAGCACGAGTTAAGTATCAGCCGCCTGGATGGCGGCATCCTGCTGTTGTTCTTCCTGCTCTTCATGATGTACATCTTCTCTATCTCCAGCCCGCCTGGCAGCGATGAGTCCCCTGCGCCTGTTACGCATTCGGTCTCGCGGTCTGTTGCCTTCATCATGGCAGGTATCGTCGGTCTCTATCTGGGAGGCGAATGGGCGGTGCAGGGCGCTGTCGCGCTTGCGCGGGGTTGGGGCGTGGGCGATGCCGTTATCGGCCTGACCATTATCGCCATTGGCACCTCGCTCCCCGAGTTGATGGCTTCCGCGATGGCCGCCTATCGCAAGGAAGCGGATATTGCCGTGGGCAATGTCGTGGGATCCAACATCTTCAACATTCTCTGGATACTGGGGGTAACGGCCAGTATCAAGAAACTGCCCTTCGATGCGATCAGCAACTTCGATATTGTCATGGTTATTGTCGCTACCATGCTGATTTTGCTGGCCGTCGTGACCAGTCGCTCCGCTACTATCTCGCGTACCTGGGGCGGTATTTTTGTCTGCATCTACATCGCTTACATGGTTTACGTGGTGCAGCGCAGTTAAGTGCCAGGCCATTTGAATAGCGTCCCTTGAAGGAAATATAGCGTTATGGAAGTGTTAATGTCGGCGGATGCGTGGGTCACACTGCTGGTCATCCTGTCCAGCCTAGCCTGCCTGGTAAGCAACCGTTTCCCGCCGGAAGCGGTGTTGGTCGCTGCGCTTGCCAGCCTGTTGCTTCTGGGAATATTGGATACCACCCAGGCCCTCGCCGGTTTCTCCAACCCCGGGTTGGTCACCGTCGCGGTACTCTATGTCGTCGTGGCAGGCCTGGTCGACACCGGAGCGGTGCAGGCGTTTGGCTCGCGGTTGCTGGGGAAGCCGCGGAGCATAGTCGGAGCGCAATCGCGCTTGATGTTGCCCGTCATGGGGCTGAGCGCTTTCCTTAACAATACGCCCGTTGTTGCCATGCTGGTGCCTGTGGTGGAGGAATGGTGTCGGCGTTACCAGTTGTCGGTCTCCAAACTGATGCTGCCATTGAGTTACGCCGCAATCCTTGGCGGTTGTTGCACGTTGATCGGCACCAGCACCAACCTGATTATTCATGGGCTCGTGTTGGAGAACACGACGCTCGGGCCGATGGGCTTTTTCGAGATTGCAGCCGTCGGGGTTCCGATCGCGCTGGTCGGCTTTCTTTACATGATTGTGGTTCAGGGCTGGTTGCTGCCCGAGCGTATTCCGCCGCTGCTACAGGGCGGCAGCGTGCGCGAATACACGATTGAATTTATGGTGAGCAACGGCAGTCCGCTGATTGGCAAAAGTATCGAGCGCGCCGGCTTGCGACACCTGCCGGGCGTTTTCCTTTCCGGCATCTGGCGCAGCGACAATGTCGTCGTGGCGGTATCTCCGGATGAGGTGCTGCTTGCGGGTGACCGCCTTGTGTTCGTGGGCGCGGTCAGCTCTGTGGTCGACCTGGTGCGCCAACCCGGGCTGGTGCCGGCACCGGAGAACCTGTTTGACCTGACCGCTCCGCGGAGCAACAGCCAGCTCGTCGAAGTGGTGTTATCCGCAACCTGCCCCCTGATAGGGCATACCATCCGCGATACGAAGTTCCGGTCACAATACGATGCCGTGGTGATTGCAGTGGCCCGCAACGGCGAACGCATTGATGGCAGGATTGGCGATATCGTATTGCACCCCGGGGATACCCTGTTGCTGGAATCGCGTCCGGCTTTCGTGCAACAACAGCAACACAACCGCGATTTCCTGCTGGTTCACCCGTTGCAGGGAGAGGCGGTGCCACGGCACGACCGGGCCTGGTTGGCGGCTTCGATTCTGCTGGTGATGGTAGCGCTGGCGACAGTGGGCTGGTTGTCGATGCTGGAAGCCGCGCTGCTCGCCGGTGGAGCCATGCTGGTGACCCGCTGCACCAGCGCCGTTTCAGCGCGCGCCAGTATCGACTGGTCAGTGCTGGTGATGATCGGCGCCTCCCTGGGGTTGGGCAGCGCCCTGGAGGTGAGCGGTGCCGCGCACGCGATCGCCAGCAGTGGGCTGTCGCTGGTAGGTGAGAACCCCTGGCTGGTGCTGCTGGTGATATACGGGCTCACCACGTTGCTGACTGAAATCATCACCAATAACGCCGCGGCGGTGCTGATGTTTCCCATTGCGCAGTCCGCAGCTGACTCGCTCGATGTGTCGCTCTGGCCCTTTATTGTCTGCCTGATGATGGCCGCCTCGGCCAGCTTTGCCACGCCGATAGGTTACCAGACCAACCTGATGGTTTACGGCCCCGGTGGGTACCGTTTCACCGACTACCTGCGCATCGGTGTGCCGCTCAATATTCTGTTGGGCCTGGTGACGGTTCTCCTGGCACCACTGATCTGGCCCTTCAACTGACCGGTGCGAGTGCGTCGAGCGAGCGCGACCCCGCTCGACGCATTCGTTAACGGCTCGCGCTAAACGGCTATGGTCGTGAAGATGTCTGCGAACAACACCGCCCGTTCGTTGATTACCAACGGCGTGTGCATCCTGCGGGCGATACCGTGGGCAGAGACATAACCCCGTATTGACCCATTGGGTGTATCCACCACGACCATTTGCTGCTCACCGTAATCCTGCATGAGCGCCAGAATTTCGCCGACAGAGGCGAGCTGGAACGTCTTCAGGTCGATGGCGCGCAGGCGGTTACGAGGTGTCATCACATACGCTACCGTCAGTTCGTCGCGCCGCAGTTGTGAAATGGCCATCTTTTTCATCACCTTCTCTGACACCAGGTCATCCAGTGTGATGATGCCGCAGAACAGTTCATGCGAATCGATTACCAGGAACATTCTGGTGTGTGTGCGACGCATGATCTCGCGCGCATCGTTGATGGAAGTATTCTGTTCCAGCATCAGTGGATTCTGCCGGGTGAAGTCATTCAGGACCTCGATCGCGGGGCTCTGCAGGGTCAACGGGCTGATATCCGATGGCCGCTGGATATTGCGAATAGTGGTTGTAAATAACGGATCTACTGCTTTTGATATAGACATGAATGTACGCTCCAGACCCAACGTGCCTGCGCGGGATGGCGGCGGCACACTGTTCCAATAAGTTGTTTTAGGTGTTTTGGGTAACAACCGTATTACTGGGGCGGGGCGCGGGCCTGGCTGACATTAAACGTAATACCCGTCGCGGAAACATGCACGGGGCAGTCCGGGTCGGGTTGCTTGCGCTGAATATCAACCGCACTTTCAGCGCAGCGGTAAAACTTCTGGTTATCGCCATCGGGCTTGGCCGGATAATGGCTCTGGATGCCGATGAACGATAATGTGGTATTGCTGAGATAGACATCAGTCGCAGGACTGTTGCCGAGGCTGTGGGTGGGAGCCCACACTGACACGAGGACAAGAAGTGCCGAAGTGAACAGTGGTCTGATCAGGGTTTTCGTCACCTGTGCAAAAGGGGTTGCCTACCTCCTCGCTGGCGCCAGTCGGGCGCGGTCAATGTTGAGTATAGGCCAACGGCGGATGTTGTATATGCAGGCAATGGAATAAAGATTGGCAATATTACGGCGGCCCGATACCGGCAAGCCCTCAGCGTTACAGCACAAGGACGAGGGTATACCCCACCGCATACGCCGCGATGAGGTGGGGGGTATAGCGCAGGTAGCTGATAAAGCCCAGGCCGTCGATCTTGCTCATCATCAGTACGCCTGAGGCCGACCCGATAGCCAGCAGTGACCCGCCCACGCCGACACAATAGGTGAAGCCCAGCCAGTCGCTCACCGGCATATCGAGGTTGGACTTCAACACGGCTGCGGTCAGGGGGACGTTGTCAATGATGGCCGACAGACAGCCGATCAGGAAGTTCGCGACGCCTGGAACGGCCACATCATAGAGCTGGGTGATGGTGTGCAGCGCGCCGATCTGCTTCAGCATCCCGACGATCAGCAGGATACCGAGGAAGAACAGCAATGTATCGAACTCGATCTTGCGAATGTAATCAATGATG
>JAGRIK010000233.1 GCA_020443325.1 Halioglobus sp. | reverse complement strand
CCCGATAAAGCGGGGCAGGCCCTCGCCAGGCTTTAATCCAAAACGCCCTGATCAGTAATGGTCAGGGCGTTTTACTTTTTGTACAGGTAATCTGCGGGTAGTCCCAGGCGCCGGCAGGCCTGCGCTGGTGGTGCAGATCGCAATACAATTCGGTCGGAGAGCGCACCGCCCTTGCATACCAGTGCGCGCTGCCAGTTGGCAAGCTGGTAGTTGCGGTCCAGTTGCAGGCGCTTGCGGACGGGTGCCGGGAGAATGGAGACAGCGGCGCGCAGGAACAGCGGTTGCAATGGCCTGATCAACAGCGGAAGGCCGCCGGTGCGGCGCATGATGTCGAGAAACTCAAAGACAATATCAGAAGCTTCCAGTTGCGGCAGCATGGCCTCGAACAACGATTGCTGTTGTGACTCGTTTGCCGGAGCCCCCGGCGCACCGTACAGTTGAGCACTCACCTGCGCCTCGGCATAGAAGCGATCGCGCTCCTCGGCGGACAGGGGCGCGACGAAATGGTGGTAGGCCTGGACGAAGCCGAATGAAGCCGTAACCTGTACCCAGTCCATCAGTTCCGGTTCCAGTGCAGTGTATTTGCGGCCGTCCGGTGTTACACCCTTCACTTTGCCATGCATGCGGGTAACGCCCGCGATCATTTTCTCCGCGACACTGCGGGCCCCGTAGACAGTCACCATCGCCGCCAGCCCGGTGCGTTGCATGCGCGCCAGTGGGTCGGTGCGAAACGTGGTGTGATCCCACACGCCAGAGCGTACACGCGGTTCTGCCAGTTCCAGCAGTACAGCGGCCGTACCGCCGATATACAGTGCAACGGGGTTCTTGAACACCCGCCAGGAGATTGAGTCCGGGCTGGCCAGTGCAGGCTCGCCCGCAGGTTGGGTGAAATCCGCGGTAGGCATTGCAGCTTTACCTGGAGAACCTGTCCTTGCGGTCATGGTGGATAACCTCGCTTAGAAACGGTAGGTCAGGGAGGCGCCATAGGTGCGGGACTTGCCGGCGAAGCGAATCACAGTATTGGCGTTCTGGGTGACGGAGAGCCAATAGTACTCATCGCTGATGTTGTTACCCCACAGCGTAAAATCCCAGTGCCCATCCAGTGTATGGAAACCGAGTGTGGCGTTTACCGTTGTGTAATCGTCGACCTCACCTACTGCCGAATTGGTGAGATCGGCCTGCGATTCTGACTGGTAGTGTACGTTCAGGCTCGCCGTTACCCCGAGCCGGTCGTTGATCGGTCTATCATACATCAGCGTTGCGTTGCCGGACTGCTTGGGACTGTAGAGAAACTCAGCGCCGTCAAAATCCTGCGGCTGTCCCAACGCGTTGATGCCCTCGTAGTTCTGTACCTCAGTGTGCAGTAGCGTTCCGGCGAGAATCGCAGTGAGGTCTGAAGTGAGTCGCCAGGTTAACTGGGTATCGAGTCCATAGGCCTCGGAATCCGGAACGTTGTCCAGGCGGGCGAGCGTGGTGAATATCGGGTCGGCAAAATACACGGCCAGTTGCTTGTCCTTGTAATCGTAGTAAAAAGTGGACACGTTGAACTGCATGCGCTGCTCCAGCAGGGTGGCCTTCAGACCCACTTCGTAGGCCAGCAGTTGTTCCTGTTTGACCGGTGCATTCTGCACTGCGAGGTTCGCCGCATTGACCGGTGTGGTGCCTGACTTGAAGCCCTCCGAAATGGAGGCGTACAGTAATGTATCAATGTCGTACTGCCAGTTCAGCGCCAGCCGCCACGGCACGTTGTTCTCGTCGAGGTGTGAGCGCACTTCACCGAATTGCCCGGTGTCCTGGTTGAAAGTATTGCACTCGCCCTCGCTGATCGGGTCGGCCAGCTCGCCGTAGAACGTATTAAACAGGAACCGGCTGGTGACATTGACGTTGGGCAGCATGTTGGTATTGAAGTCTGAAGAGCAGCCCTTGTAATCCTGCTGGTCCCGGGTGTACCTGATGCCAGTAGTGAGGCTGAGTTCATCGCTCAGGGTCCATTCAGCGTTGGCGTAGATGCTCCATGAGTCGGAGTCTATATCGGCGTGGTCCCTGAAGGTGCGAAACGCCTGGTTCGCTTCCTCCGCTGTGTAACCCGCTGAATTGAACGGCGTGCCAAGCAGGCTCACCGTGGTCGTACGGATCAGCCCGACGTTGGCATTCTGGCCCAGTAGAGTGCGATTGGAGTCGTATAACTGGTCGTCGGTATAGTAGGCACCTACCAGCCAGCGCACTTTGTCCGCTGTACCCTCCAGGCGCAGTTCCTGGGAAAAGCTCTCGATCTTGCCATCCAGGCTCTGCAGCAGGATTTCATAGGGTGCACCGCTGAAATCGGTAAGCCCCTCGCGTTTCATATCCTGGTAGCCGGTCAGGGCTACGAGTGCCAGATCTTCGTTGAACGCGTAGTTCGCATGGAGCGCGTAGGCGTTCAGGTGACTGTCCTCGTCCAGATCGCCAGGCAACCCGAGGCCGGTGCCAATGTCGACACCGCGTGTAGACTTTGGTGCCCAGTCGGCCTGATCCGGTTTATTCGGTTGATTACTCGCCAGGTAGTCGGTAAGCCCTAGGACGTTATAGGGAGCCGCGGGGCCTGAAACCGTCGCGGGACTCAGCGCAATTGCCTGTGCGGCCAGTGTATCCGACTTAATTTTCCAGCCATTGTAGGACACATTCAGGTCCAACTGCTCCGATGGCTGGAACGACAACATGCCACGGTAACCGTAGCGGTGTACCTCACCGAGTTCGTCGCTGCGCGTATTGGATTTCTGCCAGCCCTCGTTGCTGTCCTCAGTGCGAAAGGCGAGACGACCGGCGAGGGTCTCGCCGAGCGGGCCGCTGACCATGGCCTCCGTATTCACGGTATCGTAGTTCCCGCCCTCGGCTCTTGCCATTGCTTCAAATTCCCGGCTCGGCTTGTTCGTGACCAGGTTGATCAGGCCGCCGGTGGTGTTGCGACCAAACAGTGTGCCCTGGGGGCCCTGCAAGACCTCAACGCGCTGCATATCGTACATCGGCCCGGCGTTCAGTACAGGGTAGGGGTAGGCGATCTCGTCGAGATAGATACCCACGGTTGAGGTCGCCGACATATTGACAGTATTGAAACCGATGCCGCGAAGCGTGTAGGTCGGCACACCCTGGTAACTCTGGGACAGCGTGAAGGAGGGTACCACTGAGGTGAGGTCGGAGACGCTGGTAATCCGCAACCTGTCGAGTTGCTCGCCGGTAAATACCTGGATATCCATGCCCACCTCGTTGGCGGTCTGCTCGATACGCTGGGCCGTAACCACCACGTTCTCGAGTACGGGTTGCGCAGCAATCCGGCCCTGTTTGCCTGATTGTCCCCAGGCCTGGCCTGACAGCGCGAGTGCGCTACAGATAAAGGTCGTCGCCACCCGCTGCATCCGGTGCAATTCCGGTATTAACGCCATGTCCTTCTCTCCTGATTATCGCTGTTATTAGAGATACCTAAAGCAGTTGGACCCTCGCTCGCCGTGTACATCCACGACAGACGGCGCTGCCGACAAACGCCCGGGCCAAAACCTGCGAGCAATTGACCGTTACCCGCATGATGCTTTAACGTCCTGTACTATAGATCCAATTTGTATTGTGCGCGACTGGCTTACCGTATTGGCGTTTACATCTGCTCGATCGATTCCTGGCCTGGGTTTGCGCCGCAGGAGCGCGGCCTCTGCTGCCATCATCGCCAGAATCGGCGAGTCCAGCCATATACCGGGAGCACGACACTGTCTTTTCCCGTTTGCCCCGGCCCGGCGGATAATAGTTTGAGAAGAATTCTATGAAAGGAAGTAGTGCGCCACCGGCTTCCGTTACCAGCATGACGATCAACGTCATTGCGCTGGTGAGCGCCCTGCTGACTACCTGGTGGCTGATAGCGGCCGGAGAGCGCGTTGAGGGCCTGTGGGCGGTGTTGCTTCTTGGGGCATCTTACGTGCTGCCGATCATT
>JAGRIK010000232.1 GCA_020443325.1 Halioglobus sp. | reverse complement strand
GCGCGCTCACTGCCCATCGGGGGCTTGTATAACACGCATCGCGGCACGACCAGCGCGGTGGTGATGCCCGCAGTAGTTGCGTTTAATGGACCGGCCATCGAGGAGGACATTCGACGGTTGGCCAGCTACCTGGATATAGCGGGAGAATTCGATGGGTTCCTGGAATTTCTCGTCGCGCTCAACCGCAGCCTGAACATCCCGGAAAACCTGACGGCGCTGGGCGTCGTTAACCCCGATCTGGACGCGCTGGTGGCGGCGACGCTCGCCGACCCCTGTGCGGGAACAAACCCCGTTACGCTCACGCCAGTAAATACACGTGCGTTGCTGGAACAGTGCCTCGGGCGCAGCTGATAAGGAGTTGCAACATGACGAGTAACACTCCGGGAGCCGGCTCGCCGCCGGGCCGTGCCACAACCTTTGATGAGTTTCTGGAAAAGTTGGGTTCGATGAACACCCCGGCAGGTGTCGAAAAGGGCCTGACGATGACACTGCAGCCCACTGATATCGTGGTGGCGCCATTCGGCAAGAGCGGCACGACATGGTTGCAGCAGATTGCACACACCCTGCGCACACGTGGCGATATGGATTTTGACGATATCAGCCGGGTAGTCCCCTGGATCGAAACCTCAACGGATCTGGGCCTGGATCTCGATGCGCAACAGAAAGCCGAGCCCCGCGTGTTCAAAAGCCATCTCGATGCGCATCGTATACCTGCCGGCGGGCGCTATATTATCGCCTGTCGCGATCCCAGGGATGCCGCCTATTCCATGTTCAAATTCATGGAGGGATGGTTTTTGGAGCCCGGCGCAATCTCATTGGATGACTTCGTGCGCCAGATATTTATCGCCTCCGGCCAGGCACCAGGCAGCACCAATGGCGACTACTGGACGCACCTGAAATCGTGGTGGGTCAGGCGCGATGATCCCGATGTGTTGTTTATGGCCTACGAGCACATGAAGGAAGACCTGCCCGGCACAATCCGCGCGGTGGCGGAATTTATGGAGATTGCGCTGGACGACGAACTGATGGCGATTGCCGCGGAGCATGCCTCGTTGCAGTTCATGCAGGAACACAAGGATCGCTTTGACGACAAGCTGATGCGCGAGCGCAGTGTGGCAGTCGCTGGCATTCCCTCCAACAGCGAGTCGTCGAAGGTGCGGGTGGGGCAGGTGGGCGAATCCCGCCAGCGCCTCGGTGCTGAGGTTTCCCTCGCGCTTGACGAGTTGTGGCGAGCGCGGATTACCGAGGAACTGGGGTTTGTGGACTATGCATCAATGATCGCAACCTTGCGAACCGCGTAACCGCACGTCAGGACGCTTCACTGCCGCCCGCTCTAACCCAGAGCTCGCTGAACCCCCGGAAGCTGGGGATGGCGTGGTAGGTTAAGCCTCTTTAACCCCTGTGGGAGTATGGCGTCGTCAAAAGAGCTCATCGTTCGTCGTGATCGCGGACGCTCAGCGCATCAAACGCTATCGGCTGGCCGCAGGAGGAGACCTTGTCAAGAATCTCGCGCTGGGCGGCCTGGCCACCGGCGTTGGTGTACATT
>JAGRIK010000231.1 GCA_020443325.1 Halioglobus sp. | reverse complement strand
GCGAGATACTGCTGGTGATAGTCCTCCGCATAGTAGAATTCGGTGGCGGGCAGGATTTCAGTGGTGATAGCGCCGTACCCGGCTTTGTCCAGCGCACGCTGGAAAGCCTCACGGCTTGACTCTGCCAGCGCCGCCTGGGCGTCGTTATAGGTATAGATACCCGACCGATACTGCGTGCCCATATCGTTGCCCTGGCGCATACCCTGCGTGGGGTCATGCCCTTCCCAGAACACCTTCAGCAGCGCCTCGTAGCTCACCTGCGCCGGGTCAAAGACGACCAGTACCACCTCGTTGTGCCCGGTCTTCCCGCTGCAGACTTCCCGGTAGTCCGGATTGGGCGTCAGCCCCGCTGCGTAGCCGGCCGCAGTGGTGTAGACCCCCGGCAACTGCCAGAACTTGCGCTCCACACCCCAGAAACAGCCCATGCCAAACACGGCCTGCTGCAGGTGTTCGGGAAACGGCCCCCGCAGCGGGTTGCCGTTGACGAAGTGGGCCGCGGGAACAGGCATGGCTTCGGCCCGGCCGGGCAGCGCAGTTTCCGGTGTTGGCATCGTGTGTTTCCTGCGAATATTGAAGAGGTTCATGGGGTCCAAGTATAGCCACAAATGCGCTACAGTGACCCGCCCCAACCATAAAAAAAGACACTGTCACCATGCCAATCACACGCCGGAACCTGCTGGGACTCCTGTCCAGTAGCACCTTCTTCCTGACGGTATCTCCCGCTGGTGCGTTGACGGCGGAGTTGCCCTCCGAGTCGCCGCCGCTGGACTTCCCGCAGGGCATTGCCTCCGGAGACCCGCAGCCGGACGGCATCATGCTGTGGACCCGCGCGGTCCCCGCCACTGGCACTGGTGCACCGGTGAACCTGCTGGTTCAGGTCAGCCCGGACGCCGATTTTTCGACGGTGCTGCTGCAGGCCCAGGTCAGTTCCAATGCCGCCAGCGACTACACCGTGCGCAGTTACATCGCGGGATTGCAGCCCGACACCCAGTATTACTACCGCTTCCTGGGCGGCAACAGCGAGGGCGAACCGTCGGTCTCGCGCACAGGGCGCACACGCACTGCCCCGGCGCCAGGCCAGTCCAGCAGGGTGAACCTCGCCTTTGCCAGTTGCCAGAGCTATGAACAGGCGTACTACGGCAGTTGGGCGCGCATGCTGGCGGACGATCGCGCCGCACCCGAGGAGGAGCGTATACAGTTTGTACTGCACCTGGGCGACTTCATCTACGAACGCTGCTGGAAGGAGCGCTCCGATGGCAGCCCCAACTCGCGGACTGTACCGCCGTTCCCGAATGGGGTGGACACCCCCGAAAACCGCTACGCGGTGTCGCTGGCCGACTACCGCCACCTGTACAAGACGTTCCTGAGCGACCCCCACCTGCAGGAGGCGCGCGCGAACTGGCCTTTCATCTGCACCTGGGACGACCACGAATTCGCCAACGACAGTTACCAGAGCTATGTCACCTACGAGGACACCCCCGTACTGGATGCCCGGCGCAAACTCGATGCCAACCAGGCGTGGTTCGAGTTTATTCCCGCCGTGCTGGATGAGCTGCAGGAACAGCCGGCGCACGATTTCCGACCGCAGGCGCTCGGGGAAAAAAACAGTGCCACACGCAATCAGGCGGCCATCGACAGTTTGCGTATCTACCGCAAATTGAGCTGGGGTAAAACGCTCGACATCGTGCTCACAGACAGCCGCAGTTACCGCAGCGGGCCCTGCCTGCCAGCGGGTTTCGCTGAGGGCTTCGATTTACCGATGAATACCGTGGAAGGGGTCGCTATCGCGGATGCCGGCAGCGCCTATGCGGGGGGGAAGCCGCCGGCAACACTGCCCTATGGCGATGGCACAACGGTCAATCCTGCCAAAGATCGCGCGCCCGGAAGCCTGCTGGGTGCGGAGCAGCGCGCGTGGTTTCTGGAAACGGTGAAAACATCCGCAGCGCCCTGGAAAATCTGGGGCAACGCCCTGCCCCTGATACCGATGCGCCTCGACCTGTCAGCCCTGCCGATGACCGGTTACGAGGACAGTATTTTCACGATCGACAGCTGGGCCGGCTATCCCTACGAACTGGGCCTGTTGATGAACGAGGTGGAGAACCACAACATAACCGGGCTGGTCTCCCTCTCGGGCGACCATCATATGCACGGTGTGGGGACCGTCCAGCACTCCACCACGGATCCCGATGCCAGGCCCGTGGCGGTGGACTTCAGCGTGGCGGGCATCAGTTCCACCCCCCTTTTTGATGACCTGCTGGCCATCGCCCGCGAGGATCAGCCCGACTTCGCTCCGCTGGTGTATCGCGAGACCGACAGCGGTGTGGAGCCCGTCTGGAATATCTCGATGACCCACGGAGTTCTGGCCGCGTATACCTACTCCCAAACCGGGTTCACGGCACTGAAGGACTGGCTCGGCCCCAACAAGGCCAATCCCGGCCTGCGCTATGTGGATACCACCGCCAACGGCTACGGGCTGGCGACCATTCTGGACGACGAGTTACACGTGCAGCTGGTGACCCTGCAGGATTGCCGGCAGGACTTCGTGCAGCCTCCCGCAATCCGCCGTATCGCCCGTTTCAGCCTGCCGCGCTGGTCAGCCGGGGAATCCCCCCAACTGGTGGGGCCGGAATTTGAGGGAGACGCGCCCTTCCCTTTCGAGCCAGCGAGGGTGTAAGCTGGGATCAGGCAGGTGAAATCACAGGCATGCCCGGACAGGCATGCAGGGCGTGATTTTCACATCATTGTCATACTCACTCAATATTATTACCCCGGATACAGGACACATCCGGGGCAAGTCCCCGACACTATAGAGAAGGGGCCGGTAAATGGATGGTAGAAAACCATGAATACACAAAGGATAAACCCGCAGGAACTCTCCAGTCGAAAACTCTGGCAATTGGCGGACACGCGCTCCAGGGATGAGATCAGCACCGACGAACTCTCCGAGGTCATCTCCGAGCTGGCCAAACGTTGTCATGACCTCAACAAGTTGCAGGAGATTGACCAACTGAAGAACGCGCGCCGCGACTGACGCACTTTCGCCAAGCTATCTCTATGGCCAAGCCACCCGCCGCACGCTCCTCCCCCAAAGAGATCGCGCAGTTCCTGCAAAAGAGCCGGGCTATCTCCGAGCTTGTGGAGAAGCAGCCCCGGCTGATGTTCGCAGTCGATGCGACAGCCAGCCGCCAACCCACCTGGGATCACGCTACCCATCTGCAACAGGAGATGTTTCTCGCCAGCGGCAAGGTCGCGTCACTGGCGGTACAGCTGTGCTACTTCCGCGGTTTCGGCGAATTTAAAGCCAGCGGCTGGATGACGGATAGTGCCGCGCTGGCTACGCTGATGGGGCGCGTGCGCTGTGAAGGTGGTCACACACAGATTACAAGGCTGCTGAAGCACGCCCAGAGCGAGCATCGCAAAGCAGCGGTGCGCGCGCTGGTGTTCATCGGCGATGCCGTGGAAGAAAACCCCGATACACTGTGCGACCTCGCGGGCCAGTGTGGCATCCTGCAGTTGCCGCTGTTCCTGTTCCAGGAGGGCTTGGACCGCTCGGTAGAGCAAACCTTTCGCACCATGGCGAAAGTCAGTCGCGGTGCATACGCCCGTTTCGACAGCAGCAGCGCTGGAAAACTGGCAGACCTGCTGGGCGCGGTAGCCAGCTTCGCCACCGGCGGTCGGGCCGCGCTTGAAAAACGTGGCGGCGACAGTGCTAAACTACTGCTCCAACAGCTGAAACCCTGAGAGACAACGTGGCCCGACTGATACTGCTGATCGCGGTAATTGCCGTTATTTACATTTTGCTGCGTCGAGCGCGGTCCATGCCGCCACACAAACGCCGGGCGGAATACATCAAGCTGGGCCTCGGTATTGCGGTGGTCGGCACGGTACTGCTGGCGGCGACCGGCAAGCTGCCCTGGGTCGGCGCGGCCTTTACCGCACTGCTGGTGGCCGCACGCCAGGGGCTGCCGCTTATTATTCGCCTGTTCCCGATGCTTGCCAGCCTGCGCCACAAGAGCGCCCCCTCGGGCGGACAGGGTTCTAAGGTGGAAACTGCGCTGCTGCGCATGCAACTGGATCACGACACGGGCAACCTGGAGGGCGAAGTGCTCGCCGGCAACTTCAAGGGTTGGCGCCTGGCCGATATGGACCGGCAGCAACTCGAAGAGTTTTGCACCTACTGCCGCAGTGAAGATGCCGACTCACTGCAATTGCTGGACAGCTACTTGCAACAACGGTTTCCCGGCGCTGCCGGCTTCGCCGGACAGCAGCAGGACAACCCCGGCAGTAGCCACACCCTGGGACGCACCGAGGCGCTGGCGGTACTGGGCCTGAGCGAGGGCGCGAGCCGCGAGGAAATCACCGCCGCACACCGCCAGCTGATCCAGAAACTGCACCCCGACCGCGGCGGCAACGACTACCTGGCAGCGCAGATCAACCAGGCCAAGGACCTGCTCCTCGGATGACGGTAATGGCTCAGTTTGAAGCTGGGTTGCTTCGATGGAGCACGTGCCTGAGAGAAAGCGCTATGGGCGGGACACGCCAAAAAGCGCACACACCCATAAAGAGGGGTGGGCCCTCCATGTGCAGGCTCGGGTGGTGACGTACCCGGTAAAGCGGGGCAGGCCCTCCTGTCACCACACGGTCCCGCCCATAGCGCTTTCTCTCAGGCACCCACACTCTGCAAGCTTCAAACTGAGCCACTACCGGGATGACCCGGTAGTGGATTCGAGGCGCTCAAATGCTTACACTTGCGCGCAGAATTTTGTAAGGAATCACCACTGCCATGACTGACGTTTTTGTCGTTCGCAACCAACTTGGGCACTACTGGGGCAAAGCCAAAACCTGGGTGGATGGATCCAGTCCCAAGGCGGTTTTACGCACCAAACACCAGGACGAGGCCGTCAATATACTGTTCGAGCTCAGCTCCCGGGATATAGAGCTGCGCGGCGAAGTCATCCAGGCTGAGTTGTCCGAGCGCGGCGAGCCCGTCATCGAGCCCAGCCAGATTCCGCTGCTGCATGAACCGGAGTCGGACGAGTCGGAGCCGGAAGAACCCGAGGCCGAAGCAGAGCCCCCGGGGAACACTTGAAAACTCGCAACGCGGCCCCATCCCCATAAGAGCGGCGTTAGCGGGACGAGTGACCGTGAACCCATCCGCTACCCCGCTGTCATAACTGGACACGACAACTTGATGAGGACGACTGGAACCACATGAGAATTCTCCTGTTTCTGGGTACCAATATGGCGGTGCTGCTGTTGGTCGGCATCGTATTCAATCTGCTGGGGCTGCAGGGCATCCTCGCGCAAAATGGGGTGGACCTGAATCTCGGCCCACTGTTGATCATGTGCGCCCTGTTCGGCTTCGGCGGTTCACTGATCTCGCTGTTCCTGTCCAAGTGGATGGCCAAGCGCGCGACAGGCGCCTATGTCATTGAACAACCGCGCAATGCCCAGGAGCAGTGGCTCGTAGCCACGGTAAAGGAACTCGCTGAAGAGGCGGGTATCGGCATGCCGGAGGTGGCGATTTTTCCGTCGGAGGCGTCCAACGCTTTTGCCACCGGCTGGAATCGCAATGCGGCACTGGTGGCTGTGAGTGCCGGCCTGCTGCAACGCTTTAAGCCCGAGGAGGCTAGGGCGGTTATGGCACACGAGATCGGCCACGTCGCCAATGGCGATATGGTGACGCTGACGTTGATACAGGGCGTGGTCAACACCTTTGTGCTGTTCCTTGCACGAATTATCGGGCACACCGTGGATCGCGTGGTGTTTAAGAACGAGCGCGGTTACGGCATAGGCTACTATGCGGTCACTATCGTGGCGCAACTGGTGCTGAGCTTTCTGGCCAGTGCCATCGTCTTCTGGTTCTCCCGGTGGAGGGAGTACAGGGCCGACCAGGCAGGTGCAACGCTGGCCTCAAAACAGGGCATGATTGCCGCGCTGCAACGGCTGCAACTGGAGCAGGGCCAGCCCCAGGAACTGCCCGGCGAACTGAAAGCCTTCGGTATCAGCGAGCAATTAAAGCAGGGGCTATCCGGGTTGTTCAGCTCACACCCGCCGCTGGATGACAGAATCAGGGCGCTGCAACAGGGCTGATTATCGTCAGTGCGGTTTTATCAGGTACTCGCTCATCGGGATGACATCGATCTGCTCGAAATCGATGAAGCGGGTACAGCTTTCGATCATCGCCGTCATATTCTTCTGCAACAGGGCTTCATCCCCGCCAGTGGCGTAGAACGCATGATCTGAGGTCATGGCTTCCGGCGGGAAATTCTCTTCCACTATCGCGTGGCAGGGCACCACATCCTCACTCAATCGACGCACCACGAGATTCTGGCGATAACCAAACGTCGACTGGGTATCGATGGCAATCCGGGTGTGGCTGTCTTTCCACACCGCCAGCCATTCCAGGAAATCCATCGTTGCCGGTGGCGACATGAACACGACGTGGCACATCCCGTAGACACGCTCACCGGGCTTTGACGGATGCAGGGCCTGGTTTACCAGAGGTTCCGCCTCAGCGACCAGGTAAGCGCACTTGCGCTCGACATAGGCGTCAATGAGCGGTTCCCAGCGCTGCGCGTCGCCGGCAAAATCGACCCACAGCGACAGCATTGCGTCAGGCAGTGGCGCGTGACTTTCGATACGCCGTCCCGCCGCCGCAGCCACGGCACTGTCGGCCACACACAACCGCACACAGTGCACACCCTCAAGCGGGCCCAGCTTCGGCGCCAACTCCTGTAGCAACACATCGCGGAACGCGTCACCACTCAAAGTGGCTGATTTCCACAGCGGATAGAGCAATTTTTCCATGGGATAATCTCCAGCAGTCGACTAAATGCCTACTGGCGGTGTGATCGTCGAAGCGTTATCGATCAACATCTCTGCGCCGTTTACGAAGCGCGACTCATCGGACGCCAGGTACAACACCAGGTTGGCGATATCCTCCGGTTCACACATATTGCCGAACTTGCCTATCGCCTCGATGTCTTCCTGTGACGCCGTCTCCTTGCCGGTGGCGACTTTCACCACCATGGGCGTTTTCACGCCATCGGGGTGAATCGAGTTGCAGCGGATACCGTTTTTCTGCTCCTTGCAGTACATCGCAATACTCTTGGTGAGCGCGCGCACTGCACCCTTGCTGGCTGTGTAGGCCGCGACAAACGACTGGCCATGAATGGCCGCCACTGAGGACATATTGATGATGGAACCGCCGCCCGATGCGGCCATCGCGGGAATAGCGTGCTTACAACCCAGGAACACACCATCGCTGTTCACTGAATTCACCAGCCGCCAGGACTCCAGTGTGGTGTCGACGACCGTGCCCAACGCAATGATACCGGCGTTATTCACCAGGATATCGAGCTTGCCGAATTGCTCGACGATCTCGGCAATCACCGATTTCCAGTTGTCCTCGTCGGTCACGTTGAGGCGCTTAAAAACGGCGCTGTCGCCGATCGCAGCGGCGACCGCCTCGCCCTCGACCTCGTTCAGGTCCGCCACCACCACGGTGGCGCCTTCCGCTGCCAATAATTGTGCATCGGCCTTGCCCATGCCGCTGGCACCGCCGGTAACCAGGGCAACTTTGCCCGCTACTCTACCCATAGAATCTACTCTCTTCGTTAATTGCTGCGGATACTGCAAGCCATCGGTTGGCTGGACTGACCGCACCGGATTCCCTACGGGGTGCAAGTTAATCAGAAGCCCCCGTGCAGCTCAAACAACACACCGTTAAACACGCGATAGGACTGCCCAATTGAACCACCTGAAGCCCTCGCCAGCGCGGCCACCGGATAGTATTCTTAGCCCTCAATCACCGGCATTCACTGGAGAACAGCAATGAACCAACAAGACAAGACGCCCGGCCTGGTCAAATGGACAGGGTATCTCGCGCTGACGCTGCTACTGGTACTGCCGCTATCGGTACTCACCGTCAGGTCCGGCGCCTGGCAGCAGGGGCTACTGCTCTATGCGATCGCCGCATTTGGCAGTGCCCTGCTGGTGATACTGTCTTTCATTTTGCTGCTGCTGCCTCGCTTTGCCTCCTGGCGCAAAGCGATCGCGCTGCGCGCATTGCCCGCCCTCCCCGGTGCGGCGATGCTGGTGATGCTGTTTTCCGGCCCGACCTCGCCGCGCATTCACGACATCACCACCGACACGGCGAATCCACCCACATTCATCGTCGCTGAGCAGCGCCGCGGCGCGGGCAGCAATTCACTGGAGATCGACCAGGACGTCATCCTGCTGCAACAGGAGGCTTATCCGGACATTCAAAGCCTGGCCAGTGACCAGTCCTTTGACCAGGCCTTCAGCCGGGCACTGCAGGTGGCGACAGACCTCGGCTGGGAGGTTTATCACCAGGACCGCAATGCCGGGGTGATTGAGGCTGTAGACACGACCGCGATCATGGCCTTCAAGGACGATATCGCGATACGTGTGCGCACGGGCGCCGGGGGCACGGTGGTGGACCTGCGTTCGGTTTCGCGCGTCGGTGAGGGCGACATCGGCGCCAACGCGCAACGTATCCGTGACTTTATCGCGGCATTCCAGCAGCAGGGGTAATACGCGCGTGTCCGGCTCCAGGCATCCTGCCACCCGCAAACTGTGGTGCGGCCTCATGGTCGTCCTGCTTGCCGCCTGCGCCCGGGCCGACAACGTCGACTACCTCAGCTTTGCCACCGAGGATGAAACCAATACCACTGAAATTTTCCGCAAGGCCAGTCCGGCCGTGGTCTACGTCACGAACAGCGCACTGCGTCGAAATTTTTTCAGCCTCGACATCATGGAGATTCCACGCGGCTCGGGTACCGGCTTCATCTGGGACAAGAACGGGCTGGTGGTCACCAACTTCCATGTCATCTCGGGCGCCCAGAAACTGACCGTCACCCTGCAGGACCGCTCGGAACACGCGGCAGAGGTCATCGGTGTAGCGCCGGAGAAAGACCTGGCGGTACTGCGCATGGAGGACCCGCCGGAGAACCTTGTCACACTCCCGCTGGGCGATTCATCGGAGCTGACGGTTGGGCGCAAAGTGCTGGCGATCGGCAACCCCTTCGGACTGGACACCACCCTCACGACCGGCATCGTCAGTGCCCTGGGACGCGAAATCCAGGCCGCGGGTAACCGCAAAATTCGCGGCGTGATCCAGACCGATGCCGCTATCAACCCCGGCAATTCCGGGGGCCCGCTGCTGAATTCCCTGGGGCAGTTGGTCGGTGTGAACG
>JAGRIK010000230.1 GCA_020443325.1 Halioglobus sp. | reverse complement strand
TACTACAAACTGTACAGCCTGCTGAAAGGTGCCATCCTGGACGGGACCATCGACAACGGCGCGCAGATGCCTACCGAACAACAACTGGCGGAAACCTTCAAGGTGTCGCGTATCACGGCCAAGCGCGCGATGGATGAATTGGCTGCGGAGGGGCTGGTCCAGCGACGCCGCGGCAAGGGTTCTCACGTGACCTACGAGTACTCGCCAAGACCCGTGCAGGCACCCCTGGTGGGCATGCTGCAGGAAATCGAGAGCATGGCGCGGCACTCTGACGTCAAGGTACTGAAGTGTCGGATGCAGGTTCCACCCGCGCATATACGCGAGGCGCTCAACGTCGGCAATAAGGACAAGGTGCTGCAACTGGAACGGGTCCGTTACCGGGAGGGCCAGCCCTTTGGTTACTACATGAGTTGGACCGCCGGCCTCAGGAAGCCGGTGGGCAAGCGCGATTTCCAGACATCACCGCGCCTGGCCATCTTTCGCAAGCAGGGCCTGAAGATAAGCCATGTCACCCAGACGATCAGCGCCACCGCCGCAACTGCACAGCTGGCAGAAGCCCTCGACACCAAAGTTGGCGCTCCCCTACTGAGCCTGGTTCGACACTCGTTCAAGACCGTGCGCGGACAGGAGCAACTCGCAGATTTCCTGCAGGTGTACTACCACCCCGACCGATTCCAGTACCAGATGGACCTGACCCTCGATGACTGACTCTACTGCCAAACATACTGCGCGGCTGCGACATCGCCTCGCGCAACACACTGTTCTCAAGGCCCCCGGGGTATACGACGCCCTGACGGCGTTGCTGGTAGAACAAGCGGGTTTCGACTGCGCGTTTGTGTCGGGTGCGGGGATCTCATTCGCCCGCTACGGCCGACCCGACATGGGCCTGGTGACCGCCAGCGAAGTAGCGGCGACCGTGGCGGCCATGCGCGAGCGCGTGGACATTCCGCTTATCGTGGATATGGACACCGGGTTTGGCAACGCGCTGAATGCGCAGCGCACCCTGCGTGAATTCGAGCGAGCCGGGGCCTCCGCGGTACAGATGGAAGACCAGACCTTCCCCAAACGCTGCGGCCATATGGCGGGTAAGGGTGTCATTCCCGCCGGTGAGATGGTGGGGAAAATACACGCTGTAAAGGATGCACGTGAGGAGGAGCACACCGTGGTGATCGCCCGCACCGATGCGTTGGCCGTAAACGGCTTTGAAGACGCCGTGGAACGCGGCGAGCGCTACCTGGAGGCGGGCGCCGATGTACTGTTTATCGAGGCGCCGGGCAGCATTGAGCAGATCAACAGTATCGGCGAGATTTTTGGCCAGCGCATCCCGCTGGTGTACAACCTGCTGGAGGGCGGCAACAGCCCCATCTCCACGGCGTCCGAAGTCGAAGCGGCGGGCTTTCGCATCGCACTGTTTCCCGTGGCCCTGCTCCACCGGGCAATCCCGGTGATGCAGAACCTGCTGCACACGATCGCGACACAGGGTAGCACCGTCGATCAACACCGCGACATGCTCGACATCACCCGCATCAATCAACTGCTGGGCGCGCCAGAACTGCTCGCCGGCGCGAAACGCTACGAGGGCGAAGATTAGGCCATGCGAACAGCACTGCGCTGGATATCCCGGGGACTGCTGATGCTTGTCCTGCTCATCATGGTGAGTATTGCCTGGCTGTGGTGGAGCAACCGCGATATCCCGATGGCCCAGTTGGAACAGGAATACGGCGGCAATGACCTGCAGCGCCTGGAGATTGATGGCGTCAATCTCGCCTACCGTGTCAGCGGGAACGGGCCACCTGTGGTTCTGATTCACTCTCACTTCTATACCATGCGCCAGTGGCAGGCCTGGACCGAGCTGCTGGAGAAACACTTCACGGTCATCCGCTACGACCTCACCAGCCACGGGCTCACCGGCCCGGACCCCTCCGGCGACTACTCCTATGACCGCGGCGTGCAGCTGCTTACTGCGCTGCTGGACCATCTCGGCATAGCGACTACTGCAGTCGTCGGCTCCTCCACGGGCGGCGCGGTGGCCAGGCATTTCGCCGCGACCCATCCCGACAGGGTGCGCGGGCTTGTGCTTATCAACACGCCTGGCATGCCCCGACCAGCCAATCCCCACATGGAACGGGGCATGCCCAGCTGGGCGGGATACCTCTTCTACCTGCTGCCCGAAAGCCTGTTCCAATCTTTTCTTGCATCGGCGGTTGCAGACCCGTCCACGGTCACCGGGGACCTCGCCCATGAGATACATCGCATGTACCGGGGTGAAGGCAACCGCTGGGCAGAATTTCAACGCATGAGCACCTGGGAACCCTCGGACATCAGCGCGGAATTACTGCTCATCAGCGCGCCGACCCTGATCATGTGGGGGGAGGAGAATCCGCAACTGCCGGCCAGCCACGCCTCCCTTTACCGCGATCAGCTGACCAACGCAGCCTCCGTAGAAATGGTCATCTACCCCGGCGTGGGACATGTGATCCCGCTGGAGATACCCGAGCGCTCCGCAAAGGATGCGATCGAATTCCTGGAGCAACTGCCATGATGCACCGCGCCGCAATGACAATGCTGCTCATGCTGGCGCTGCTCAGCGCCTGCGCAAAAGAACCGGAGCTGCCCCCGGCTGCCCCGCTGCAGGCGGACGCCGCGGAGATTGCCAATCTCTATGCCGCGACAGCAGGCCCGCTTGACGTGGTGAAGGTTGATGACATCGAATTTCCTGCGGCCCTGGAGCAGCGCGCGCTAGCGCTGAATATCTACTACCCGGGCGAGGGTGGGCGCTACCCCGTCATTCTGTTCTCCCACGGTAACTGGTCCGATCGCAATAGTTATGACCGCGTGATCGAACACTGGGTATCGCATGGCTACGTCGTAATCGCGCCCGATCACCTGGACTGTTGCGGCATGGCAAAAGGTATTTTTAACAGCCTGCGCTACGGCAACCTGGGCCTGATCCAGGCGCGAGTGGGTGACCTGGCCAGCCTGCTGGAAGCGCTGCCCGGACTCGCAGATAAAGTGCCGGGACTCGCGGGCAAGATCGATCCCGGTCGGGTGGCACTGGCGGGCCATTCCTTCGGCGCCTTCAGCGCACAACAGTTCGGTGGCGCCGCCGCGCTGGACCCTGAAAGCGGGCGCTACCTGGACGCTCTGGATAAGCGGGTCAGCGCGATTGTTGCGCTGTCACCGCCCGGTCCGATGTTTGACGAGATCACGGCGGACAGTTGGAACGGGCTCACCATCCCTACCCTGATCACCACGGGTACCTGGGACATTCAGCCGACGTTCTGGCCGGACTGGCGCGACCACCTGATGTCTTTTGAACGGGCGCAGCCGGGTGACAAGTATGCGCTGGTGGTGGAGGGCGCGGATCACTACCTTGGGAACCTGATTTGCCGGACTGATCGCGAGCAGCCGCCGCAGGAGGACGCGCTGACCATGGTGAATGTTGTCACCACCGCGTTTCTGGACAGCTTCCTGAAAAACAACTCCGAGGCTCGGACCATGCTGGACGGGGACAACCTGGCTGCAACCACTGGCGAGTTCGCTCGTCTCTCTCGGCGGTGATCCAGTAATGCTGTAGTGTGGGTATTGTTCAGGTGGAGGAAATGGCGACTGCTTAAACTGGATGTCTGGTGTTTCATGCGTTTGCTGGTGTTTTGATGCCCGGAGTTTCAGGTGTCTGTGTTGCTGTTTTTCACCAAGCGAATCACGTGGAGCGACTGAAAAACAGCAACACAGACACCTGAAACGCCTACTTGCCAAAGTTAAGCTAGGGGAGATGCTATTCTCTACAGAGAGACAGTGCAGGAGGAGCTCCGGTGACGCGGTATCACGCGCTCGGGATTGGCGGTTGCCTGTTGATCATGGCGGTGATCGTCGGACTGGGGCCATACAGTTCTCCCGCGATGTTCCTGCCTGACCAGGGTGCCAGCTGGTATTACTGGAAACTGCCCGAGCCGGATTTTTTCACGCGCTTTGTCGCATGGTCATTCTATGGCCTGCACCAGGCCAGCATGTGGTGGCTGATCGCATCGGCCCAGCGGCAGCGGCCCGGATACACGCAGGGCTTGCATCGCATCAACCGTTGGGCACTCGCGATCAATGCCCTGTTCGTCGCGCTCCATATTTTCCAGACGCGTTGGACCTACGATGGGCTGGCGCAGGATGTGTCGGTATGGTCGTCCCAGTTCTCTGTGATTTTCATGCTGGTGTTTATCCTGATCATGGAGAACAAGCGCAGGGGGCTGCTGTTTGGGAAGAAAGTGGGGTGGTTCGAGGAGCCGGGCCGCTTCCTGAGACGCTACCACGGCTATTATTTCTCGTGGGCCATTATCTATACCTTCTGGTTTCACCCCATTGAAGACAACATGGGCCATCTGCTGGGCACGTTCTACACGCTGATGATTCTGCTGCAGGGCAGCCTGTTTTTCACGCGCTTTCACACCAACCGATGGTGGACGTTGCTGCTTGAGGTGTTCGTTCTGCTGCACGGGGCAGTAGTGGCCTACATGACGCAGGATTCGGGCGTGTGGCGTATGTTCCTGTTCGGTTTTTTCGGGCTGCTGGTGGTTACGCAGATGCACGGCGTGGGGTTGAGCCGCGCCGCCCGCTGGCTGGTTGTGGCACTCTACTTCGTCACTATTCTGGTCAGCTACTGGGGCAGTCCGGAGAAAATCCCGGAGGTGTTGAATATCCCGGCGGCGGAGCTGGGGCTTGCGTTTCTGTGTGCGGGGCTGATCCTGTGGTTCCTGCGCACCAGCGCTGGAAGGAAGCTTCAGCCGCCGGACTGAGCGGTCGCTGGTCGAAAGCCTTTGGGCAACCCTGCCTCGGGCGTAAAGCCGTACAACTCTACCTGTGGCAACGCCTGTGCCAGCACCTTGCGCGCTGCCATCAGCCGCTCGAAGTTCACGCCGGTCTTCAGCCCCATACTCTCCAGTAGGAACACGAGGTCCTCGGTAACGATATTGCCGCTGGCACCCGGTGCAAACGGACAGCCGCCAATACCGCCCATGGAGGCATCGACAGTCGTCAGGCCGGCATCCAGCGCGGCCATCACATTGGCCAGGCCCTGGCCACGGGTGTTGTGCAAGTGGATGCCGCTGAGCATTTCCCTGCCCAGCAGTTGGTGAATCTGGCGCGTGTACTCGCGCACCTGCACCGGGCTGGCAAAACCGGTGGTATCGGACAGGCCCACCTCGTCGCAGCCGGCAGCGGCCAGCTTTTCCGCCATCTCCAGTACTTTATCCAGCGGCACCTCGCCTTCCAGCGTACATCCGAACGCAGTGGACAGGGAGCCTTCCAGTTTCGGCCGCTCCGTAGTCGGCAACTCGTCAATGGCCGCGCGTATGGCTCGCAACTCCTCCAATACCTGCGCATGGGTGCGCTTCAGGTTCTTCAGGCTGTGGGTCTCGCTGACCGACAGTGGCACGGTTATTTTATGCGGTAGTACAGCAAGGGCGTTCATGGCCCCGCGCAGGTTGGGCACCAGCACAGCCACGGATAAACCTTCGATTTGCCTTGCGTGCACGACAAGCTCCGCCGTGTCCGCCAGTTGCGGCAGCACCTTTGCCGGCACGAAGGAACCCACCTCGATTTCGGGAATACCCGCCGCTGCCAGCGCGGTAATCCAGCGCTTTTTTGCCTCGGTCGGCATGATGGGATCGATGCTTTGCAGGCCATCACGCGGGCCCACTTCACTGATTTCGATATCGATTGACGACACTGTGCCGATCTCCTTTACCCTGTTTTTGCGGCGTCGATGACGCCGCAGCTGGCAATAAGATATAATGATATATCATACTATCATTTAGCTCGAATTGTGCATCAAGGAACTCGCCATGACATCTGGGGCCACAACACCATCGGGATCTGCAGGGCAGGCCCGGCCGCTGGACGGCATCAAGGTCGTCGAATTCACCCATATGGTAATGGGGCCGACAGTAGGCCTGATCCTGGCCGACCTGGGCGCAGACGTGATCAAGGTAGAACCGCTGACAGGCGACAACACCCGGCGCCTGAAAGGTTCCGGTGGTGGCTACTTCGCGATGTACAACCGCAACAAGTCCAGCTTGTGCCTGGACCTTAAATCCAGCGAGGGTCTGGCACTGGCCCAGGATATGGTCAGCCGCTGCGATATCATGGTCGAGAATTTCCGGCCCGGCGCAATGGACAAACTGGGCCTCGGTTACGAGCAGTTGAAGAGCAACAATCCGGGGCTGATCTACTGCTCCCTTAAGGGCTTTCTCAGCGGTCCCTACGAACACCGCACCGCCCTGGATGAGGTTGCGCAGATGATGGGCGGCCTCGCCTACATGACCGGCCTGCCCGACAAACCCATGCGTGCCGGCAGTTCCGTCATCGATATTACCGGCGGCATGTTCGGCGTCATCGGCATCCTCGCAGCACTGCAGGAACGCCACAGCACTGGCAAAGGGCGTCACATCACCAGCTCCCTGTTCGAGACCACCGCTTTTATGGTGGGACAACACATCGCCCAACAGGGTGTGCTCGGCGAGGAGCCACCGCCCATGAGTGTCAGGCGCAGCGCCTGGTCGGTGTACGACATTTTCACCTGCAAGGACGGGGGCCGCATATTCGTGGGCGTTGTTAGCGACAGCCTGTGGCAACGCTTTTGCGAGGAGTTCGGTTTCGACGAATGGGCAGGGGATGAATCACTGGCCGGAAACAACGCACGCGTACAGCAACGCGACCGAATTATCCCCATAATCCAGGCACTATTCGACACAATGGATATTGCTGAATTGAGCGCGCGCCTGGATCGCGCCGGCATGCCCTTCGCCCCCATCAACAAACCCATCGATCTGGTTGACGATCCTCATATGCAGGCCGGCGGCCTGCTGGATATTGAGCTCAGCAACGGCGAGACGATCAGGTTGCCCGCGCTGCCAGTGGAATTTGACGGCGCAAAGGCAGGCGTCTACCGGCAATTACCGAAACCGGGGCAGGGCGGGATTGAGTATCTGGAGCGACTGGGCATTGCCAGCAGCCGCGTACAGAAATTATTGTCGGATGGGGTTATCACCCCCGAGTAGAGTCGTTTTTTACCTGAACAACAGAGTTGCTTCTGCACGAGACGGGTGCGGGTCGCTATGTGGTTCTCAGTCGCTGTCGGGGGGTTAGTCGGTGCCGCCGGGCTCGCACCCCAGCAGGCGTTTCAATACCGGGATGGAAACTAACCGAGATGAAAACTGAGGTTTTTTCCGCCTCCTAGGAAGTGGCGTTGTAGGGCGGTTACGGATAGAAAATGTGTTTCTCAGTCGCTCCACGTGATTCGCTTGGTGAGAAACACATTTTCTATCCGCAACCTCAGTGCACTCAATTCGACTAGATCACAAAATAGCTTTCCATTCATGCATCTTACAATCTAACGTCCGTCACACATCGCTTCGTAGCATTGGGATGCAGGGCTTGTAAGTCAGCAGGCTTTTCACCAAGCGAATTACGTGGAGCGACTGAAAAGCCTGCTGGCTTACAAGCCCGTCGGCTGCGAAGAAACCTCGATGACCGCAAGCCCAAATAGTTCAAATCAGCAACTGGCCTCCGCGTTAAAAAGATAAGTCAGTACACCCACGGATACCTCTCTTTTCGCGCGGCGTGAAACTGCTCGATAACTGACCAGTGCGTCTGCGTCAGCGCAATCGCATCGAGGCCTTCCACCAACATACGTTTGTCACCCGCATCAATCTCAAACGAATAGCGCACACCGTCCGCCTCCACCACCTGGGCAGGCAGGTCGATCAGCGGCTGGCGGTCCTGCGGCGCCTGCTCCACCCATGCGGCAATCGCTGCCACGGCTTCCTCGTCGAGCACCAGTGGCAGCAGGCCATTGCGGATACAATTGTTTGCGAAGATCGCGCCGAAGCCAGGCGCGATCACTGCACGGATACCGAACTCTTTCAGCGCCCATACCGCGTGCTCGCGCGATGAACCACAGCCGAAGTTGGGGCCGGACAACAGGATGCTCGCGCCAGCGTACTCCGGCTTATTCAGCACGAAGTCAGGGTTCACGTCGCGCCCGCCTATCTCGCGGTAGCGCCAGCCGGCGAACAAGCCGTCACCGAGGCCCAGCTTGGACACGCGCTTCATTTCCCGGGACGGAATAATCGCGTCGGTATCCACATTGGGGCGCAGTATCGGCGCAGCTACGCCCCGGTGCTGCTCAAATTTTTCCATTACCGATTCCCTCCGGGCAGGTAGTCGCGCGGATCGACGATGGCCCCGGCGATGGCAGAGGCGGCGACGGTGGCGGGGCTTGCAAGGTGAGTCCGCGTCTGCGGCCCCTGGCGCGATTCGAAGTTTCGATTGGTGGTGCTGATAACCCGCTGGCGTTCACCGAAGTGCTCTCCGCCGGCGTAGAAACACATGGAGCAGCCCGAGGAACGCCATTCGAATCCCGCGTCTGTAAATACTTTATCCAGCCCCTCCGCTTCCGCCTGCGCCTTCACCTGCATGGATCCCGGGACACAAATGGCTCGCACTCCCGCGCTGACCTTGTTCCCGCGCAGTACATCTGCGGCAAGGCGAAGGTCGGAAATACGCGCGTTGGTGCAGGAGCCGATGAACGCGCAATCGATAGCGGTGCCCTGAAGGGCCGCGCCTTCGGCCAAACCGATGTACGCGAGTGCACGCTCGAGTTCCAGGCGATCGGCGGCGCTGTCACCCCGCGGGCCGGGAACTCTGGCGGTAACGGCCGCTGCGTGCTGCGGACTGGTCCCCCACGTGACCTGCGGTTCCAGCTCACCACAATCGACCACGAGTTCCCTGTCGAAGATCGCATCCGGGTCGCTCACCAGTGTACGCCAATGAGCCTCGGCCAACGCCCACTGCTCGCCGACCGGCGCATACGGACGGCCACGGAGATAATCAATCGTCTTGCTGTCGGGTGCGATGAGCCCGGTAAACGCGGAGAACTCCACCGCCATGTTACACAGGGTCATACGCGCTTCGATATCCAGTGCTTCCACTGCGGACCCCGCGAACTCCAGTGCGCAACCGGCGGCTCCGGCAGCGCCGTAGCGACCGATGAGATGCAGGATCATGTCTTTCGCGGTGACGCCGGGCGCCAGCTCCCCCTCGAACCGCACCCGCATCGTGCCGGGACGCTTCACCCGCAGTGTCTTGGTAACCAGCGCGTGCTCCGCCTCACTGGAACCTATGCCCCAGGCCAGGGCTCCCAACGCGCCCTGTGTGCAGGTGTGGCTGTCCGGGCACACCAGGGTCAGGCCGGGTTGCACAATGCCCTGCTCCGGGGATACCACATGCACGATACCCTGGCGCGGATCATCGAGATCAAACAGCGTCAGGCCCGCCTCCGTCGCGCCCTTGCGCGTGGCAACAATGAAGTCACGACCGCTGGGCATGGTGGTGTCGTCAGTGCGATCGGGGTAGGTATCGACGATGTGGTCCATCACACAGAATACGTGCTCCGGGCAAAACACCTTGCGACCGTCTGCCTGCAGGCTCGACAGCGCTATCGAACCGGTGCGCTCGTGCAGGAAAATGCGGTCAATGTAAATCAGGTCCTCACCATCGGCCGATGATTCAACGAGGTGTTCCCGCCACAGTTTTTCGAATAGCGTCGCCGCCATAGTGATATGTTCTCGCTTCTTAAACACCCGGCCAGGCAGCCAACTGGAGTCCCCGCCCGGTTAAATGATATATACGCATAGCATTATACCTTAATGCCCTTCCGCCTGTCGCAGGCGCGCCTCGATGCGATCCATCGGCAGGTGCGTCCTGCCCTCCTCGAGCATGAATTGCAAAAAGCTGGCCGCAACGGGTGACAGCTGCTTCTCTCGCAGGTGAATAACATGCCACTGGGTGGTGACCGGGAAGCCGCTTACCGGTAGCTGAACGAGACCGTCCGCATCGGCGTTGACCAGCGCATAGGCAGAGAGAATGCCGATTCCCATGTTCGCCATCACCGACAGCTTGATGGCCTCCGAACTCCCCATGACCAGCGGTCGCGCTACTGCCAGGCCGTTACTGGCCAGGTACTCATCCAGCGCCAGGCGTGAACCAGAACCTGCATCTCGCAGAATGATGCGCTCGCCCGCCAGGTCTTTCCAGGTGAGTCGTTTTTTCTGAGCCAGCGTGCAATCCTTGCGCGCCACCACCACCAGGGGGTTTGGCAGGAAAGGGTGGTGAGTGATATCCAACTGCTGGGGGACATGGTTAAAAATATACAGGTCGTCCCGGTTGTCTTTTATACGGCCCAGCAACTCACTGCGCTTGCCTTCCACGAAATCGAGTTCAATGCCGGGATAGCGCTGCAGAAATGGCCCGAGTAGCTGTGGCAGGAAATACTTGGCACTGGAGTCCACTGCCAGACGAAGGCGCCCGGTTCTCACGCCCTTGAGTTCGCCGAGACCGGCATCAAGGCGGTCCAGCAGGTCGACAAGCTCGCGACCCGACGCCTGCACACGCCGACCGGCCTCAGTGAGGGTGAGTTGCCTTCCAATGACCTCATACAACGGCAGGCCAACCACCTCCGCGAGCTTGCGCACCTGAATCGATACACTGGGTTGGGACAGGTGCAACTGCTGGGCGGCCTGGGCTATGCCGCTTACCTCCGCCACCTTCAGGAAGATTTCCAGCTGGCGCAGGGTCCCCAGCCGTGCGAACAAGCGGGCATTGTGAACTTCGGTCATCGCCTTCTCCTGTTTTGTGACTGCCTATATATATAATAGGCTATGTATATATAGTATAAATTTAATTTTTATTTATATATCACTTTTTGTAGGATGGTTCGTG
>JAGRIK010000229.1 GCA_020443325.1 Halioglobus sp. | reverse complement strand
TCGAAGCTGTCATACCAGTTCATCTGAAAGCGCCGCACCGCACCGGGTTCCAACGGGTATTCGCGCGCCGGTAACAGGTTGATCCCACTCACTTTGGCGACCGTGCGTTGCGTCTCCGGATCAAACGTGCGCAGGGAGTCGATTTCCGCATCGAGCAGGTCAATGCGAAAGGGCAGTTCACTGCCCATCGGGTATACGTCCAGCAGGGAGCCGCGCAGCGCGAATTCACCGTGCTCATAGACGGTTTCCACATTGACATAGCCGGTGCGCTGCAGATTGCCCCGGAAACGCTCGATATCGAGCGTCTGGCCTTCTTCCAGCACCAGGCTGGAGCCGGCGATGTACTCCGTTGGCGACAGCCGATGCATCAGGGTCGGCACCGGTACAATCAGGATGCCTTCCTTCAGGGTAGGCAGGCGGTAGAGTGTGTTCAGGCGTTCCGAGATAATGTCCTGGTGCGGTGAGAAATTGTCATAGGGCAGGGTTTCCCAGTCGGGGAAGACCAGTATCTCGCGCGGTTGATCCAGGAAAAACGGCAGTTCCCGCTCCAGCGCGAGTGATGCGCTGGTATCGGCGGTGATTACCACCAGCAGCCGGTCCGGCGCAGACAATTCCGCTATGCAGCGAGCGTCCGCAGAGCCGCTAAACGGTCCAACGGCGGTGCGGGATGCTGCCTGGTGCGGCCAGGGCGTCTTGTCGACCAGCTTGCTGAACATAAATTGTAGCCGTTTTACGGTGAATCCGGGTGGGATTGAAGCTGCGCAATTATAGCGAAGGTGAGAGCGATCGCCAGCCTCAAAGTGTGAACAGACCGTGAATTTGCCGGATAGCTGCTTGCGCCCCCTATCTCATCGGATAATAATACGCGCCCTGAACTTTCTTGCGCAAAATTAAGGTATCCAATGGCGAACAATCGCAAGCGTGCACGCCCCGACGACTACTTCAAAGACTGGAAACAGCGCGAAGCCCTGGCCGAGGGAATGATCCCGTTGGTCGGCCGCTTGTGTCGCGAAAAAAACGTTGAGTGCTATATCTACGGAAAGCCATTGGTTAACCGCTCAGTGTTCGAAATCATGAAGGATCACCGGTACGTGCGCCAGGTCGAGGGCAATGAACTGTCCGAGAAAGAGACTTTCCCTGTCTTTAACTGGCTGAGCCAGATGGATCTGGGTCCTGCGCATATTGATGTGGGCAGACTCGCTGTTGGCTATTCTGTGCAGGGTGTGGCCGAGGGCCTGAGCCTGGAGCAGTACCTCGACCGCGAACTGGGCTCGCTGGTCGGCTTCAAGGGCAAGCCGCTTGAAAAGCCGCAGGATGTTGTGCTTTATGGGTTTGGCCGCATCGGGCGCCTGATGGCCCGTATTCTGATCGACCAGACCAATGGCGGGGATTGCCTGCGCCTGAAAGCCATCGTTGTGCGCAAGGGCAAGGCCCCGAATGACCTTGAGAAGCGCGCCAGCCTGTTGCGCCGGGATTCCGTCCACGGCGCCTTCGACGGCACTATTCGTATGGACGAGGAGCGACAATCCTTCGTTGCCAACGGCAATGAAATAAAGGTTATCTATGCGGATGCGCCCGACAACATTGACTACACACAGTACGGCATTGACGACGCCATTATTATCGACAACACCGGTGTCTGGCGCGATGAAGCGGGCCTCACCCGGCACCTGAACAGCAAAGGTGTCAGTAAAGTCATTCTGACTGCTCCCGGCAAGGGTTCCCTGAAGAATGTTGTCGCGGGTATTAACGACGATATTATCGAGCCCACGGATACAATTATCTCCGCCGCATCGTGCACGACCAACGCCATCGCTCCCCCGCTGAAAGCCGTGGACGATGAGTTCGGGATCGTCGCCGGTCACGTGGAAACTGTGCATGCTTTTACCAATGACCAGAACCTGATCGACAATTACCACAGTGCGTCCCGTCGCGGGCGCGCCGCGCCACTCAACATGGTATTGACCGAGACGGGGGCCGCTGTGGCTGTGGGCAAGGTTCTGCCGCAATTACAGGGAAAGCTGACCGGAAATGCAATTCGTGTACCCACGCCGAACGTCTCCATGGCGATTCTCAACCTGACCCTCAGCAGGGAGACCACGGTTGAGGAGATGAACGAGTTTATGCGCCACCAGGCCCTGCATTCACCCCTGCGCAATCAAATTGACTACTCAGCGTCGCCTGAAGTTGTCTCCAGCGATTTTGTGGGTTCGCGACACGCGTGCATCTTTGACGCCAAAGCGACCATCGTGAATGGCAAACAGGCTGTTTTGTACCTGTGGTATGACAACGAGTACGGTTACAGTTGCCAGGTTTACCGTATTCTGGAGAAGATGGCCGGCCTGGAATACGCAGTCTACCCGAAACAGGTTTGATTGCAGGGCAGTGGCCGGTGTCGGGCATTGCGGTGTTTTATTGGCCAGTAGCCCTGGTCATTTTAACGGAGCGCGCTAAATCCTCTCCAGATTCAAATATCCGCAGCACACACAGTGGTTTTTTGTGGACCCTATCCGGTATAATGCGCGCGGCTTGAATCCCGGCAACAGGATTCACGCTTGCGGGGCGGATGTTCGGTCAACTGCGGGCAATCTCCGTGGTAATTTCAGTCCACTCACTTTTGTTATGAAGCTGTAGGCAGATCGTATGATCAAGATCAAGCGGGGCTTGAATATTCCAATTCAGGGAGCCCCCCGTCAAGTCATTGAAGACGCACCCGCAGTCCGCGCAGCGGCGCTCGTAGGGTTCGATTACGTGGGTATGAAGCCCACCATGGCGGTGCGCGAAGGTGACCGCGTCAAACTCGGGCAGGTACTGTTCACCGACAAGAAGACTGAGGGCGTGTCCTACACAGCCCCCGCAGCCGGTGTTGTGGCCGCTATCAACCGCGGCGACAGGCGTGTGCTCCAGTCGGTTGTTATCGATATCGATGGCGATGATGCCGAGACATTTCCCACCTGTACCCCTAATGCACTCCCCGATGCGGCCGCCATACGCGAACAACTGGTGCGCAGTGGGCAGTGGACCGCGTTGCGCACCCGGCCCTATAGCAAGGTGCCCGCACCTGCAGCCGAAGCAGCGGCAATTTTCGTCACGGCAATGGATACCCATCCGCTGGCGGCGGATCCCGCCGTTATCATCGCCGAACAGCCGGAGGCGTTCAGCCTGGGACAGGATCTGTTGGCGCGCCTGACCCAGGGAAAACTCTATCTTTGTATCGCAGCGGGTGCCCGGATTCCGCAGGGCTCTGCTCCCAATATAGAAACAGCGCAGTTTGACGGCCCCCATCCCGCTGGCCTCGCGGGTACCCATGTGCACTTTCTTGAAGGCGTCAGTGCAGACAAGAGCGTCTGGACGGTTGGATACCAGGATGTGATTGCGATCGGTCGGCTGTTTCTTGACGGGCGGCTGTACACCGATCGCGTGATCGCGCTGGCCGGGCCACAGGTTGAAGACCCCAGGCTGGTTCGCACGCGTGTCGGCGCTGATCTGGAGGCCCTGTGTGCCGGCCAGATTCGCGGCGGTGAAAGCCGCATAATCTCCGGTTCGGTGCTGGGTGGGCGCGCTGTGCAGGGCGGAACGGCCTACCTGGGTCGCTACCACAACCAGGTGTCGGTTTTGCTGGAGGGGCGCCACCGGGAATTCATGGGCTGGTTGTCGCCGGGTTTGCAGAAGCACTCCAACCTGGGGATTTACGTCACCAGCCTGCTGGGCACCAAACCCCTGGCCATGACAACCACTACCAATGGCAGCGAACGGGCGATGGTCCCCGTGGGTAGCTATGAGACGATCATGCCGCTGGATATATTGCCCACCCAGCTTTTGCGGGCCCTGATAGTAGGTGATACCGAAATGGCCCAGGCACTGGGTGCTCTGGAGCTGGAAGAAGAGGATTTGGCCCTGTGCAGCTATGTCTGTCCGGGGAAGTATGAATATGGGCCTATTTTGCGGGATAACCTCACGCGCATTGAGAAGGAGGGTTAATCCGTGGGATTGAGAAAGATTCTTGATAATATGGAGCACCACTTTCAGGAAGGTGGGAAATTCCAGAAATGGTTTGCCCTTTTTGAAGTGTTCGATACCTTCCTGTACGCGCCCAACTCCGTCACCAGGTCCACGGCACACGTGCGTGATGGCGTAGACCTCAAGCGTATTATGATTACGGTGTGGTTCGCCGCGTTTCCCGCGATGTTCTACGGGATGTATAACCTGGGTGTGCAGGCTAACGAGGTGCTGCCCGCCGGCCAGTCGGTCGAGGGCTGGCACGGCTGGTTGATTGAACTGCTCGCCGGCTATGACGCCAACAGCATATGGGATTGTTTCTGGTACGGCGCGGTGTTCTTCCTGCCGATCTATATAGTCACGTTCCTCGTGGGTATCTCCTGGGAAATTCTGTTTGCGATCAAGCGCGGGCACGAGGTCAACGAAGGCTTTTTTGTGACATCCATACTCTTTGCGCTCACGTGCCCACCGGATATTCCCCTGTGGCAGGTGGCGCTCGGCATCAGTTTTGGTGTGGTGATCGGCAAGGAAGTCTTTGGCGGTACCGGGAAAAACTTCCTTAATCCGGCACTGGTAGGTCGTGCGTTCCTGTATTTTGCCTACCCGGCGCAAATGTCCGGCGATGCGGTCTGGGTCGCGGTGGATGGCCATACGGGTGCCACACCCCTGTCGGTAGTGGCTTCCAGCGGTATGGACGCACTGACGCAGACATGGTCGTGGACCGAGGCCTTTATAGGCGCCATCCCCGGCTCGATCGGTGAGACATCCACGCTCGCGATTCTGCTGGGTATGGTGTTACTGCTGATCACCCGGATCGCGTCCTGGCGCATCATACTGGGTGTGTTTCTCGGCATGGTAGCCTTTTCCTCGCTGCTCAACGCCATCGGCTCCGACAGCAACCCCGCGTTTGCAATGCCCTGGTACTGGCACCTGGTAACCGGTGGTTTTGCCTTCGGCATGGTGTTCATGGCGACCGATCCGGTCTCGGCGGCCATGACAAACTCCGGCAAATGGGCTTTTGGTATCCTGATTGGGGTAATGACCGTGCTGATTCGGGTTGTGAACCCGGCCTTTCCCGAGGGAATCATGTTGGCGATCCTGTTTGCCAACATCTTTGCACCGCTGATGGATCACTTTGTGGTGCAGGCCAATATCAAACGGAGGCTTGCCCGTGTCCAGTAATGACAGTATCCGAAAAACCCTGATCGTCGCGTTCTCGCTGTGTATTGTGTGCTCCGTTATCGTCTCTGCGGCGGTGGTGATGCTGCAGCCGGTGCAGGAGGTCAACAAGACCCTGGACCGCAAGCGCAACATTCTCGCGGCTGCAGGTTTGCTGGTAGAGGGGCAGTCGATCGACGAGCAGTTCACCCACGTCAAGACCCGCGTTGTGGATTTGACGACCGGCAAGTTCGCCGACGATGCAGTCAATATCGAAAGGTATAACCAGCGCAAGGCGGCCAAGGATCCCGGTAAATCCGAGGCGCTGTCACCGGAACAGGATGTGGCGAAAATCCAGCGGCGGGAACAATACGCGTTGGTTTATATCGTGCAGAACCCTGCGGGCGAGATTGAAAAAATCATTCTGCCGATTCGCGGATATGGCCTGTGGTCGACGCTCCACGGTTTCATCGCACTGGAGTCGGACGCCAATACAGTTGCGGGTCTGGGCTTCTATGAGCACGGTGAGACGCCCGGCCTGGGTGGTGAAGTGGATAATCCGCGCTGGAAGGCGTCCTGGCCGGGCAAACTGGTCTATCGCGATGGCGACGTGCATATCGGGCTCATCAAGGGCGCAGTCGATCCTGCCGCTGAAGAAGCCCGCTGGGAGATCGATGGTCTTGCCGGAGCGACGCTTACGAGCAAGGGCGTTACCAATCTTGTGCATTTCTGGCTCGGTGAAGATGGCTTCGAGCCGTTCCTGAACAATCTACGCGCCGGGGAGGCCTGATTATGACAGCCATTAAAGAAACCCTCACCGGGCCGATCTTCAAGAATAACCCGATTGCGCTGCAAATCCTGGGTATCTGCTCGGCGCTGGCGGTTACCTCGTCGCTGAAGGTGACGCTGGTTATGTGTATTGCGTTGACCCTGGTCACGGCATTTTCCAGCATGTCTATCTCCTCTATCCGTCGTCACATACCGGGCAGCATCCGTATTATCGTACAGATGGTGATCATCGCATCGCTGGTGATTGTGGTGGACCAGTTTCTGAAGGCCTATGCGTTCACCATAAGCAAACAGCTTTCAGTATTCGTGGGCCTGATCATCACCAACTGTATTGTGATGGGGCGCGCAGAGGCCTTTGCGATGAAGAATCCACCGCTGGCCAGCTTTGTTGACGGCATAGGTAACGGCCTTGGTTACAGTGTGGTGTTGATCGCCGTTGCGGTAGTGCGCGAATTGTTTGGTTCCGGAAAACTGATGGGCTTTGAGGTGCTGCCACTGGTGACAGAGGGCGGTTGGTATATCCCCAACGGCATGCTGCTGTTACCACCCAGCGCATTCTTCCTGATCGGCGGATTTATCTGGGTGTTGCGCAGCGTGCGTACCGAGCAGGTCGAGGAACCCGAATTCAAACTCGCACGACATACACCTGTAGGGGAGGGCGTGTAGATGGAAGCCTTACTCAGCTTATTCGTTCGCTCCATATTTATCGAGAATATGGCCCTGGCCTTTTTCCTGGGGATGTGTACGTTCCTCGCGATTTCCAAAAAAGTACAAGCCGCTATCGGCCTGGGTATCGCTGTCACGGTTGTCCTCGGGATCACTGTCCCGGTAAACAACCTGATCTATCACTACCTGCTGGCAGATGGCGCGCTGGCCTGGGCGGGTTATCCCGACATGGATTT
>JAGRIK010000228.1 GCA_020443325.1 Halioglobus sp. | reverse complement strand
TTCTAAAACCACGTGTTGTCGCATAAGCCAGAACGGATTCGATTCGCCCCCGTACGCGTGAGGCGGTTTCTGTTTTGGTGCTCCAGATCGGCTCCAGAATCTTGATAATGTGGGCAGTGTCTATGTCCGATACTGAGAGCTTGCCGATAGTTGGACTTGCGTAAGTTTCGAGGCTGCTGGTCCACTGCGCAGGTGTTTTACGGTTCTTCCATTTCTTTTCAATAGACTTGATATAGTCTTCGGCACATTCATCGAACGTTTTTCGACTGACGCGGGCCGCTGCCAGCTCTCCTTTCTTTTTCTGACGCTCGTGCAGTGGGTCCAGACCCTGTTGAATCTGCAACTTCATTTCTCCTGCCATGTCGCGGGCTGCTTTGAGTGGAATGGTGGGGTAGCTACCTAAGCCAATGTCCCGCACCTTGTCCGCTACAGTGGCCCGGAGAATCCACGAGCGGGCATTTTCGTTGGCAACCTGTAACTTTAGCCCTGGCACCCCACCCACCGTATATAACCCAGGAACTTTTAGTTTACGGACTGCTGCTTCACTTAATGGAGCGACTACTTTCGGCATATCTGCATTCCTCTACCCACTTTCCTACCCACGAAAAAGACCCGATATATTTTACCATCGGGTGATAAGGAACGACAAAGAAACATTAAGAAAGCCACATAACATATTGTTCTATAACACGTTATGAACTATTAATTATTCAAGTAACTGATTTAAAAGCAGTATAAGTATGGCGGATGTCGGACTGGCCCACCGCCATTTTTAGGGGTTTCGAGGGATCGGAGCCCCTTTTTCATGCCAGCTCCACCTCACTTACAGCAGCAGCCGACCCGGGTCAGTGGGCGGCGCGTTCATGCGCTGGACGCTGACCTGCATCGCGGTCAGTGGCACCGGATCGCCAAACTGGGTGAATATAGCCACGTCAGCCGCGTCTCGTCCGTAGGCGATGGCGACACGCCCGCCTTCCAGGTGCAGCTGCGTCGGGTCGAAGGTGTACCAGCGCCCCCCCACGAAAGCCTCGAACCAGGCGTGCAGGTCCATCGGCGCCAGCGACTCGAGATAGCCGACCACCATGCGGGCGGGAATCGATAGCGCGCGGGTCAGGGCGATGGCCAGGTGGGTCATATCGCGACACACCGCATCGCTGCAGCCATTGACATCGCGAGCACTGCGCAACAGCGACCCGCTACCCGGCGTGTACCGAATGGTGCGGGCGATGTGATCGACGATCGCCTTCACCTGGTTCCAGCCCGGCAGATATCCCGCCGTCACGTCGGCTGCCATTTCGTAAAAGCAATCGGACTCGCAGTAGCGCGAGGGCAGCAGGAAAGGCAGCACATCCTCGGGCAGGAACTGAACCTCGACGAAGGGTGCGCCGGGCGCCGCGTCCACAGAAGTGGGGCACTCTATGTCGGCGCTGGCGTGGATCGAAAAGGCCCCCGCCGGGGCGACCAGGCGCTGGCACAGGTTGCCGAATGCATCGGTGAATTCCACCACCGGCACGCTCGGCGCGAGCAGGTATTCCTCGCGCCCTATCCATTGCTGCCAGCCACTGCGGGGACGGAGCATGAATAGGAAGGGCGTGGCGACCTCGGGATTGAAATCAAGCCGCGTAGAGGTGTGCAACCACATGACAGTACTCCGGGGAGATGTCACACAGGCTGATGAGGTCAGGTTCGCCTGGTGACAAGGGCGGCAATCCCGTGAACGGCAGGACGCCTGGAAACAGCTTCGCGATCGTGGCTGTCAGGTGACCAATATGGGTATTCCGAACAAGACCACGGCGTATCCTGGCCAGAGTATGCTTAAGCCATGCAACAAGCAATATTTGACAGACACGTTAAGCTGACCGCCAGGCGGCACTGGCAGCAGGCCACCGACTACGCCTACTGGATGGGTATGGCCATCGGTATGTTAGCCGGTGCGGGCCTGGGTGTGATGGTCGGGCTGGCCTGGTAGCCACCCGGGCGCCTGCCGCCAGCAGCTACCCATTTTC
>JAGRIK010000227.1 GCA_020443325.1 Halioglobus sp. | reverse complement strand
GCCGATAACAAGGGCGGGCTGATAGCGGATTTTGCGGTTGCGCTGACCACGACTATCCTCGGTGTGCTGTTCCGGGTGTGGTTGACTCAGGGAGACAAGGAGATCGATGAATACGAAAGAGAAGCGCGACTCCACATCTCCGAGGCCATCGATGAGCTCAAGAGCGATCTGAAACGCTCCAGCGAAGTGCTGGCTGAGTTTGCCTCGGTTACCCGCCAGACCCTCGAGGAAAACCGTGACGAGCAGCGCAAGCAGATGGAACAGGACCGGGAGGCCTTTGAGGCGCATTTCAAGGACACTCTTGAAACAATGGGGGAGGTCCTGTCTGGAGCAGTCACCGAGGGATCCGCTAAGTTGAGTGCGGAACTTGAACGACTGGCCAGTAACATCTCGGCACAGGTGGGTGTGTTTACCCGAAACGTCGAAACTTTGAACACCGCCAGCCATACCCTATCGACCTCATTGGCTGCAGCGGTCAGTGCCTTCCAGGCGATGCCGGATCCGGAGGCGCTGCTTGAAGAGAAGGTACAGGGCATCGTGCGGCCCCTAGAAATGGCCAGCGCACAGATGGTAGGGGTGCTGGACAAGCAAAGCAGCTGGGCTGAGCAGTCGGCCGCCAGTGTAGAAAGGGTGGTCGGCAGCCTCACTACCCTGAATACCACGGTGGCGACGCTGAGCCTGGAAAGCAGTCAGTCACTGGCGAAGATTCACGGTCCGATCGATACAGTGGTTCAGCGGTTACAGGGCGTGGAAGCAGCCCTGGCGACGATAACCCGGCAGACTGAAGGCCTGCAGGCCTTTACCGGTGGCCTTGAACAGCTACCGCAGCGCCTGGCCCGGTCGATGGGGGGTATCGATGGGCTTGGGCGCGCCATTGGCGAGGCGACCGAAAAGCTCTCCGGCGCCCTCAACACCCTGTACCGTGACATTGAGATGGCTCGCAGCAGCCAGATCGATGCACTGTCTGAGGACGCGGTAAAACTGCGGCAGTTGTCGGCTGACCGTCAGGCGCTATTGAGTGCAGTATCCACCACCAATGAGCAGCTTCAGTTGCAAATCGATCAACTTCGCGACCAACTGGGAGGCATGAGTGACGCACTGGTGGGTGCAGCCAAGTTTATCCGTGCGGAGGTTAGCGCGCTCGCCTGAGCTAGGTAATAACGATGTCCGTCAATCCATTTGAGATCCGCCAGCGCGACAGCGTCTATCGCCGGGGTGTACTCCTGGGCATGACTATGGCAGAAATCATGATCTTGATTTTGTTCTGTCTCCTGATGGCCTTTGTCCTGCGACTGGAAACCTACGAGGAGAAAATCGAGGCAGCTGATAATGCCGAGCAATTGATTGACGCGCTGGAGCAGGAAGTGGGCAACTATGACGATACTTGGGAATTACTGTCGTCGCTGAAGAGTATTGTTGCCAACATCGGCGCTGATACTCTGGCCGAAGTGATCGAGGTGGTCGAGCAGCATCCCGATTTGACCTCCCTGGACGTGGTTAAGGCGGTTGAGCAGGGGCTTTCCCGTTACGCCGAGACCATGGCAGCATTGGCTAACGCCCAGGAGAGCGCGCCAACACCGGAAGACGTGACACGGGCGTTGGCGGAGCAGACCGCTGCTGTGGAGCGGGCGCAGGAAAATGCACCGGCCATGGAGGCACTGGATAGCATCAGGGCACAGGTCGAGCAGGCCACCGGTGAAGCGCCGACGCCACAGGCACTGAAGGATGCGGTACAACAGATGCTAGCTGAGGCGCAGGCATGGCGGGCCGCGGATGTTGGCGATGTGACCGAGGCCTACGAGATCACTTTATTGGAAAACCAGGACTTGAAGGAACGGATGGGGCGCGTCGACAAGGCGCTGGCTAAGGCAGTGAAACAACTGCAAGGCAAGGGTAGGGGGTTGCAGTACCCCAGTTGTTTTGAAACCCCGGACGGTAAAACGCAATTTGTGTTTGATATTGTCTTTGACGAATCCTCCGTGCGCCTCACACCCTTGCCTGTTCCGGGCAATGAAGAGCGCTGGACGCGCCTGAAATTTGATCAGATCACCACCGGTAAGGCGATTCCG
>JAGRIK010000023.1 GCA_020443325.1 Halioglobus sp. | reverse complement strand
TGGTGTTTGCCGCCGGTTACGGATAGAAAAAGTGTTTCTCAGTCGCTCCACGTAATTCGCTTGGTGAGAAACACTTTTTCTATCCGCAACCTCAGTGCACACCATTCGACTAGATCAAAAAAAGCGCTCCATTCATGCACCTCACAATCTTACGTTCATCACACATCGTGCCGTAGCATTGGGATGCAGGGCTCGCATTCCAGTAGGCGTTTCACCAAGCGAATCACGTGGAGCGACTGAAACGCCTACTGGGGTGCGAGCCCGTCGCCCACGACGAACCCCCCGACAGCGCGACGAAAAAATTCATCTCGCTGCTATTCAAAGAGAAAACAAGCCGAAATGTCAGATCAAGGTATGTCCGACACGCTGTTAGGATACTTCTGGATATTCAGTAGCTACCAGTCCATTTGTACCGATACGCCGAAGCGGCGTTTGTAGGTGTAGGGAAGAATCTGGGCCGCTTCAACGCCCACCACCTCCTGCCCGGCAAGGGTCGCTACATAGAACTGGTCGAACAGGTTCTGCACATAGAACTGCACCCGGTAGCGGCCATCGCGTGCCGAGATGCCGGTGTACAGATCGAAGGTATCGTAGGGGTCACCAATAAACAGCGGGTTGTTGGCGGTGTCAAACTGCACCTCGTCGCGGTAGAAAAAATTGAGGCTGGCAAAACCGTCGAAGGGCATGGAGGGGATGGGGACGTAGTAGGTGCCTGCGAGGTAGGTGGACCACTTCGGTGAGTTTGGCATGCGGGCGCCGGAGAGATCCTGTGTACCACTATTGCATTCGTTTTCTCCGGCGGGCTGTCGCGAGTAACAGGGTGCGTCCGGCCAGTCCGAGAAAATCGCATCGGTGTACGCCAGCGACCCCTGCACTGCGAAGTTGTCCGTCAGTTGCGCATTGACCTCGAGTTCCACGCCCTTTGTTTCCAGCTCGCCGGCATTGGTCAGGAAAAAAATGGGTGGAAAAGCGCCCGCAACCTGGGCCGATGCCTGAAAATCCTTGAACGTGCTGTAGTACGCCGCCGCATTGACACGCAAACGATTGTCCCACCACTGCGACTTGATGCCGACTTCGTAGCTGGAGGGAATTTCCGGATCGACAAACACTTCCCCGCTGGTGGGGCCGGAGGGCAGGGAGTTTGAGCCCGGACCTTTATAGCCCTTGGCGTAACTGGCGTAGACCATCGCGTCCGCGGCAATATCGTGCTCGACCATTACCCGCCAGGAGCCGGCGTCGTCGTTGGTCTTCTGGTCGACGGTTCCGGGAGGGGCTTCGGGCAAGGTGCCTGGGAAGGAGCCGACGGTCTGCTGGTGACCCAACTGGTCGAAGTTGTAGCGCGCGCCCAGCGAAATACGGCTGCGATCGGTGATGTTCCAGGTGGCCTGTCCAAACCCGGCAAAACTCTCACTATCGGTCTTGCTTTCATTTGTCACAGACAAAGCCCCGGACGTTCCCTGGTCGATCCCGTATAAATCGATATAGCGATAAAACGAGCGATCCACTTTCTTGTAGAAATAGTACAGGCCGGCGACGTAGGTGATTTTTCCCTCGGCGGGCGATGTCAGGCGCAGCTCCTGTGTGTACTGTTCATACTTTTCGAAACTGTCGTTGAGGGGAAGCGCTGTGCGCGTATAGTCGTCGGCGCGCGCAGCGCCGTAGACATTCTCATTGGTGTAGGCGGATATTGAGGTCAGCATGAAATCATCCAGGGAGTAGTTCAGCTCGAGGCTATAGATGTCAACCTTGGTCTCGCCCTTCGAGGTGTCGTTGTCCTTTACCTTGTCGTTCTTGGGGCCGACAGGGCCGCCCTCGCGCGCGGCAATACTGCCCGCTGTTACCTGTCGCAGCGCGGCAGCGCAGCACGTGTGATCGCGTTTGATATGGGTGTAGGCGAGTTGTGCGTCCAGGTCATCGCTCAGCAGCCAGCGCAACTTGCCGCGACCACCCCACTCATCGCGGTCATTGAAGTCGTCACCACCGGGATACTCGTTGTCGATGATGGGGTCCATGGTGTTGCTGTAAAGGGAGATGCGCCCCAGCAGACTGTCCTCGACCAGGGGGCCGGATGCGTAACCGTAGAGGTTCACCAGGTTATTGCTGCCGTAGCTGGTACGGAACCCCGTCGCCAGTTCCGGGGTAGGGGCGTGGGTCGTGATGTTCAGCAACCCTGCGCTGGAGTTCTTGCCGAACAACATGCCCTGGGGACCTCGCAACACCTCAACGCGCTCGACATCGCTGAAATCCAGCACCGATCCGGACAGGCTGCCGGAGGCGACGTTGTCCACTACCGTGCCTACAGAGAGATCCACCGAACGACTGAAACTGTTAGTGCCGATACCGCGAATCAAGATGTTGCGGCCGGCGTCACTGGTCCCCTCGGAGAAGGTAAAGCCCGGCACCAGGCGCGATAAATCGGCGATCTGGGTTTTGTTCAGTGCTGCCAGTTCCGCGCCGCTGACAACAGCGATAGAGATGGCTACATCCTGCAGGCTTTCGGCCCGCTTTTGTGCCGTGACGACCACTTCTTCCAGTTTTGGTGTGGGCGCGGCATGTGCCGTGATGGCGACAAGCAGTGCAGCCATGAGGCTGGTCGGGCGAGTTAGTGTCATTTTTTGTCCCCAAATCAACTTTATTATTTACCGGGATGAGGCCGCCGGCTAAGGGTGCTTCGCGCTATCGTTTTACCAACGTTGGCGGGGATGCGCAAGCCTACCGGGGCCTGCGCCTGCCACGAGCGAGCAGCAGGGTCCGCACCAGGCGAGGCTACAAAACAGTCGGTGCTCCCGCACTGATCTGTCCTATCAGTATAGTAATGTCGGCGCTGAATTCCCGCTACCAGCGGTAACGGGCCTCTACACCAAATGTGCGTTCGGCATAGCGAGGCACCTGGTGGGCGTAGCCATTGGGTGTGAAGTTGCCGGGCAGCGAGACAATGCTGGAAACATACCATTCGTCGAACACGTTCTTCGCAAACAGCGTAAGCGTGTAATGCTCTTCGTGATCCAGCGCGACCAGTGACAGGTCGAGAATGCCGTAGGCATCCTCCTTGCTGTTCTGATCCTGTTCTATCAGGTATTGAACCTCGTCCTGATAGCGGTAGTTACCGTTGATCGACAGGTCAAATGGCATGGTCGGCATCGGAATGAAGTAGCTGCCAGCGAGCGTGAACTTCCACTCCGGTGTCGACGGTAGGTCCCCGCCACCGAGGTTTTGTGTCGCGGGGCTGTCAGCGCAGGTGGTCTGGCCCTTGTAGCCCACGCCGCGGAATGACTGCCCGAAGGAGCACCCCGCGCCTTCGAACTCATTGATCTGTGCATCCACGTAAGCCATACCGCCCGAGATTGTGAGGTTTTCCAGCGGCAGTGCGGTAAAGTCCACCTCCACGCCCTGCGTCTCCACCTTGCCGACGTTGGCCAGCACGAAACTGAACACGCCATCGTCCATGCCGTCGCCGTCATCGTCTATAGGGTTGCCGTTGTCATCCAGTTTCGGTGTGAACTCCGAGGCGCTGGCCTGGAAATCGTCAAACTTGGTGTGGAATATTGCCACGTTCAAAATCAGGCGGTCTTCAAACCATGTGGACTTGAGGCCCAGTTCATAGGCGTGGCTGGTTTCGGGGTCGACGGGATCAGTGTTTTCCGTTGTCGCGCCGAAGCCGACATTAAACGCCGGCCCTTTGTAGCCCTGCGCGTAGCTGAAGTAGCTCATCGCCTCATCGGTGACATCCCACTCCAGTGCCACCCGTCCTGTCCACTTGCTTTCATCCGTATCGCGCTTGAAATAGGGCTGCGGGTTGGCGCCCAACGTGGCGCCGGTGCGCTCGAAATCAAACTTGAGGTCATCGTGCGTCCAGCGCAGGCCGGTCACCAACCGCCAGCGCTCAGCGAAATGGGTGACGGCCTCGCCAAAGGCCGCGTAGTTGAGTGAATCGACGGTGAAATCGGCAACGGCCTCGGTCCGGTTGTTGCCAGTGATGTCAAATGAACGGTCAAATTTGCGATCGACGTGTTGGTCGAAATAGTACAGGCCTGTCACGTAGGTGATGAACTGGTCGGCCGGGGATGTGAGCCGCAGTTCCTGCGAGAACTGGTGTTGTTTGGACTTGCCACCCTGGATGAAACCGAGTGCGTCTACGGGTAACTGGTCATTGTCGCCGCGTGAGTTCTGCGACCAGTCGCGGTAGGCGCTGATCGAAGTCACGGTGTGCTCACCAATATCCCAGTTGGCCTCCAGTGAGTGACCAGAGGCGTCGGTATCCGTGGTAAGGTCGCCGTTAAGGTTGACCTTACGGTTTTCATCGCCTGGCACTACCGGGGCCAGCTGTGCCAGAATATCGTCGACCTGCGCCTGATTGTTTGGCGGCTGCGCGGGGTAGGGATCCATCGAGCGCAGCGCCAGCACGCAGCAGTGAGATTTGAATTCGCTGTAATCGCTGCTCCATTTGAGCTGCAGGGTGTCGGTAGGCTCCCAGAGTAATTTGCCGCGGATGCCCCAGTCGTCGGAGTCATTCACTGAATCACTGTCGTAGACATTTTCGATCCAGCCTTCATCCTTGTTGAAGTATCCTGTCAGTCGCCCCGCAAGTTCATCGGTGAGGCTGTCGGACACGGTAAAGCTTGAGCGGTATTCCTCGTCCTCAGTAGCGTAACCGCGAACCTCGGCTTCAAACTCTTCGGTCGGATCACGGGTGATGAAATGTACGACGCCGCCGGACGCATTCTTGCCAAACAGCGTGCCCTGGGGGCCGCGCAACACCTCTACCCGCTGCATGTCCACCAACTGGGCAAACGCCATGCCGGTTTGGCCCATCACCACGCCGTCCAGCATCGTAGAGACGCTGGGTTCAATGCCTGAGCTGAATGTCACCGTGCCGATGCCGCGAATACTGAAGGAGGTCTGGCGTGGGTTGGCACCCTTGTTCAGGTTCAGCGCGGGCACCAGCTGGGTCAGGTCTTCCGAACTGCCCACCAGGGCGTTGACCAGATCCTGCCCGGACAGTGCTGTCACTGCAATCGGTACGTCCTGCAGGTTTGAGGCGCGTTTGGTGGCGGTGACAATCACCTCCTCCAGCCTGGGCGCGGCCTGATCGGCCGCTTCGGCAAGGGCGCTGCCGGTGAACAAATAAATTCCGGTATAGAGCAAAACCTGTCGTGCGAATGTTTTCATTATGGATTCTCGCTGGAATGTGCTTTATGTAGTGGCGCTTGGTTATTGTATCGGGCGCTCGCCTTTTATGGTTGGTAAGGTAGGCCGTGCAATTGCCGAAATGAATGCACCAAGCTGCTACATACTTGGCTTTTCCTGCTGTGTTTTCGCAACTATCGTAATGAGTGGCGGGTGACTGGCCGGTTTCGGTTTGAATCGTGCGGCGGTTTCCCCTGTTATCTCTCGCCAAATGACTGGCGAAATTCGCGGGGACTGCAGCCGATACTTTTTTTGAAATAGCGGCTGAATTGCGAGGGATCATCATAGCCGACCCGCCTGGCAATGAGGCTGATACCATCGTTGTTAGCGAGTAATAGTTTTCGCGCCTGTTGCAGGCGCATGTTGTTGCTCCAGGATTTCGGGCTGATGCCCATGTAGTCCCGGAACAGGTGCGCTAGCCGGGAGGTAGAGAGGTTGCAGGCCGTCGCCACCTCGTCCAGGCGGAACCCCTCCGCAATATTACGGCGCATATAGTCACAGGCCTTCTGGATGCGCCTGTCGATCACTTCGACAGGCGGTGAGCTCTCGCCCCTGGCGCGTATCAACAGTTCTTCCAGTCTGTTGTATCGCAGGTCGGTATGGGCGGGGGAGTGTTCGCTACTCAATTCCACGATTTCCTGGAACACGGCCTGAATTTTTTCGCGAGACTTCGTGTCGGGCAGTGCCACGTGATAAATGCCCGTGTCCAAAGGTCGCCACTCAAGCATATCGCTCCACTGAAGCTTAGGCAGGAACAGGACCCAGAGGTGCTCCCAGCGCCCGGCGCCTGGGTGGAGGCCGCTGTAAAATTTCGCCTCGGGACGAAAAAGGAGGAGGTCACCCGGCCCCGCCTCTAGTTCAATGTTGTCATTCAGGTACAGTGCCCTGCCGGCAGTTGTCAGGTGCAGCGTCCAATACGACCGGGTGCCAGGATGATAGGTCCGGTTGTCGCTGACCTTTCCGCGTTCTATCACGGTGCTGCTGGCGTTCACGTCGTAGTCGAACAGCAGGTTGTGATCAAACGAGGCGAATAGTTCCTGCATGAACGCCTGGGCTCCTTTTTCGCCCAACCGGGCGGGGCGGTCAAAGCGCGGTCGCCAACGCTCGATGATGTCTGATTGCAACAGCTGGAACTCATTGCTCTGGCGCGCACGCGCTATTACGCGCCGCAATTGTTCAGGACTCAGCGGTGATCCGAACAGGTTGCTGAAGGCCAGAATATCTTCGTCCACGAGGCCATCACCTGTATACCAGCGATAGCACAGGATGGCAGCTTTTTCGATGGGGCCGATGTCAGCAGTTTTCGCCATGTCTCTCACATATTTATGGATAGGCTTTGTTGTAGTGCTGGCTATGCATCGTCTACAGGCCGCAAAGGAAGGTACTGTACGATCGTTTAAGCCGGCGTTTGCCACGGTGGTGTGCACGGCGCGCCGTGGTGGTGCCTTGCAAAGAATAGCAGAAAAAGCCAAGTATGTAGCAGCTTGGTGCATTCTATTCGGTTGTTCCAGAACCTACCGTGACAGTAGAAATGCGCGCAAGCGACTGACAGAATACAACCACGCATCGTGGACACGGATAACTACAGTGAGCTACCAAACGCAGAGCATTGACTCCTCTGCGGTGGGGCTTGTTATTTGTCACTCACAGGCCGAGGTATAGCCTGCGCGGGAAACCAATAACAGACAGGCAGCAGAGCATTATGCAGAGATGGTATAAGCAGCGCGTATTCCAGATCGGCGTGACATTGGTGATAATGGGCTGCAATTTACTGGCCAGTGCCGCCGAACGCCCGAACATCGTATTTATCTTCTCAGACGATCATGCCGTGCGTGCGGTGAGTGCGTATGGCAACAGCCTGGTAGAGACGCCAAATATTGACCGTATCGCCGCCGGCGGTGTGCGCTTTGATCGCGCTTATGTCGGCAATGCAATCTGCGGCCCCAGTCGAGCAACGTTGCTCACCGGCATGCACAGCCACGCCAACGGTTTTTACAGCAACGAGTGGTCCGGCCCTTTCGACGGTGAGCAGCAAACACTTTCCAGCCTGTTGCAGGCGTCCGGCTACCAGACTGCGGTTATCGGCAAATGGCATTTGTACAGTGACCCCGTGGGATTTGATCATTGGGATATCATCGACAACGCGTTCGAACAGGGTACCTACTATAACCCCTCGTTCCGCAGTGCCGCTGGTGTGGAGGAAGCGACAGGCTACGTGGCAGACCTGGTGACCGACAAGTCGATTGCGTGGTTGGAACAGGCGAAGAACGAAAGCAGGCCTTTTTTCCTGCTGTACAACCACAAGACGCCGCACCGCGACTGGATGCCTGGTCCACAGGAATTGCGCGACTGGGATGAGGAAGTGAAATTTGAGGAACCCGACACCTTATTTCGCAATCTGGAGGGACTGACGCAGGCGCGCAGTGAGGCTCGCATGCGTATAGAGGACTACATCACCGACAACGACATCAAGCTGAGCATGGGCAGGAACCTGACGCCGGAACAGGAAGCGCTGTGGCGGCAGGCGTTTGCCGAGGGCAATCGGCAGTACGAGGAGGCCGAATTGACTGCGGAGGAGGACCTGCGCTGGAAGTACCAGCGCTACGTCAAATCCTATGCTGCCTCGATAAAGAGCATGGATCGCCAGATCGGCCGCCTGCTGGATTACCTGGAATCCAACGGCCTGATGGACAATACGATTGTGCTATACAGCTCAGACCAGGGCTTTTTCCTGGGCGAAAACGGCTGGTTCGACAAACGCTGGATGGACGAGGTGTCGTCACAGGTGCCACTGCTGATGGAGTGGAAGGGGCACATCAAACCCGGCACCACCTCGGATGCACTGGTACAGAACATCGATTTTGCACCGACACTGTTGGCTGCTGCGGGTGTGAAACCCACAACGCCCATGCACGGCGTCAGCCTGTTGCCGCTGTTTGAGCCAGAGCCAAAACCCTGGCACCGCGACCTGTATTACCATTTTTACGAGAACCCGGGGTTTCACGGAGTCGCGCGCCACTACGGTGTGCGCACCGAGCGCTACAAGCTGGTGTACTACTACCAGAACGATGAGTGGGAATTGTTTGATCTCGTGACAGACCCGGCCGATCAGGTGAACCTTTACGGCAAACCCGAATACGATGCTATCACCAAAGACCTGAAGCAGCGGCTGGCGAAACTGCGCGCACAGTACCAGGTGCCCGAAACTGACCCCGAGGTGCCCTGGTACCACGGGCCGGCCATTCGCGCGGTGGAGCAGTTAATGAAGTGGATGTGATCCACGCCCTGCGTCTGCCGGGCCCATTATTCTCCGAGCTGGAAGTTCAGCTCCACCGATGTGCCGGCAGGGTCGGTGAGAAAGAGTTGTAACTGCCTGGTCTCTTTCGTTTCAAACTCACTATAGGGGATGCCGTGTTTCTCGAGCCGGGACCGGGTGCCTTCCAGGTCGTTGCAGCGCAGTGCAATGTGATCGAAGTACCCTGACTTGTTCCCGTCCCGTCCCGGATCCTCGACCAGGTGGAGAATGGGATGTTCACCGGCATACAGCCAGTAACCGCCGATGCCGAAATCGGGCCTGAAGCCTTTCTCCAGGCCCAGCGCATGGCTGTAGAAATCAACCACACTCTCCGGCACGTCCATCGGTGCGCACAGGCTGAAGTGGTGGATATGGGGGGTGTTTTCGTTCACAGGCTATCTCCGTCCTGGATTCCGGTTCAGGAGTATAGCAAAGTGTGCTCGCTCTGTTACCAGCGGTACCGCGCCTCAACGCCGAATGTGCGTTCCGCGTAACGCGGCACATTGTGACCGTAGCCGTTCGGGGTAAACGTAGACGCAAAAGAGTTAATGCTATCCACGTACCACTCGTCGAAAACGTTCTTGGTAAACAGGGTTATGGTGTAGTGCTCCGCGTGATCGAGTGCCACTAGCGACAGGTCGAGAATGCCGTAATCATCCTCGGTGGTGTTGATGTCCTGCTCGATCAGGAACTGGACTTGATCCTGGTAGCGGTAATTGCCGTTGATCTCGAGGTCAAACGGCATTGATGGCAACGGAATCAAGTAGCTGGCGGCAAGCGTGAACTTCCATTCCGGCGTGGCTGGCAGGTCGCCGCCGCTCAAGTCCTGTGTTGCGGGCGAGTCGGCGCAGCTGGTCTGCCCCTTGTACCCGACGCCGCGAAACGACTGGCCGAAGGAGCAGCCCGCGCCCTCAAATTGCTTTATTTCGGCGTCTATATAGGCCATGCCGCCGGACACCGTCAGGTTATCCATGGGCAGTGCTGTGAAGTCTATCTCCACGCCCTGGGTCTCTACCTTACCGACATTGGCGAGTACAAAGCTGAATACACCATCATCGAAGCCGTCGCCGTTCTCATCAACGGGATTGCCGTTCTCATCCAGCTTGGGCGTAAACTCGGAGGCAGTGGCCTGGAAGTCATCGTACTTGGTATGGAATACCGCCACATTGAATACCAGGCGATTTTCAAACCACGTGGATTTCAGGCCGAGTTCGTAGGCATGGCTGGTTTCGGGGTCGACGGGATCAGTGTTATCCGGCGTGGCGCCGAAGCCGACGTTAAAGGCCGGCCCCTTGTAGCCCTGCGCGTAGCTGGCATAGGTCATTGCATCGTCGGTGACACTCCACTCCAGCGCAACTTTCCCCGTCCACTTGCTTTCATCCGTGTCGCGCTTGAAGTAGGGCTGGGGGTTGGCGCCCAGCGTACTGCCGGTGCGCTCGAAATCAAACTTAAGGTCATCGTGCGTCCAGCGCAGGCCGGTGACCAGCCGCCAGCGTTCGCTGAAATGCGTGACGGCCTCGCCGAAGGCGGCGTAGTTGAGCGAGTCGACACTAAAATCGGCGACCGCCTCAGTCCGGTTGTTGCCGGTGAGATCAAAGGAGCGATCAAACTTGCGATCGACGTGCTGGTCGAAATAGTACAGGCCCGCCACGTACGATATGAACTGGTCAGCGGGAGAGGTCAGGCGCAACTCCTGCGAGTACTGATCCTGTTTGGATTTTCCTCCCTGGATGAAACCGAGCACGTCCACCGGCAACTGGTCGTTGTCGCCGCGAGAGTTTTGCGACCAGTCGCGATAGGCGCTGATGGATGTCAGTGTGTGCGAGCCGATGTCCCAATTGGCCTCCAGGGAGTGGCCCGAGGCATTGACATCAGTGGTCAGGTCGGAGTTCAGGTTCACCTTTGTGTTCTCGTCCCCGGGGACGACCGGGGCCAGTTGCGCGAGAATGTCATCGACCTGTGCCTGGTTGTTTGGCGGCTGTGCGGGCCAGGGATCCAGCGAGCGGAATGCGGCATTACAGCAGTTGGAGTTCCTGTCGCTGTAGTCGCTGCTCCATTTGAGTTCGAGCGTCTCTGTCGGATTCCACAGTAATTTTCCGCGGATGCCCCAGTCATCGGAGTCGTTAACGTCATTGCCATCAAAGACGTTCTGAACCCAGCCCTCGTCCTTGTTGTAGTAGCCGGTCAGGCGCCCGGCGAGATTGTCGGTGAGCCCGTCCGACACGGTAAAGCTGGAACGGTACTCCTCATCCTCGTTGGCATAACCACGCACTTCGGCCTCGAATTCCTCGGTGGGATCCCGCGTGATGAAATGTACCACGCCACCGGAGGAGTTTTTACCGAACAGCGTGCCCTGGGGGCCGCGCAGGACTTCCACCCGCTGCATGTCCACCAACTGCGCGAATGCCATGCCGGTCTGGCCCATAACGACGCCGTCCAGCATTGTCGAGATGCTCGGTTCAATCCCGGAACTGAAACTCACGGTGCCGATGCCGCGAATGCTGAAGGAGGTCTGGCGGGGATTGCCGCCCTTGTTGAGATTCAGCGAGGGTACGAGCTGGGTCAGGTCCTCCGAACTGCCCACCAGGGCGTTGACAAGGTCCTGGCCGGAGAGCGCGGTGACAGCTACGGGTACATCCTGCAAATTCGATGCGCGCTTGGTGGCGGTGACGATCACTTCTTCCAATGCGTGCGGCCGTTTGTCCTGTGCCTTTGCACCGCTGTGCACGAGGGCAATGGATAGGGCCGTACCTATAGCCAGGGTAGCGAGTGAGGGCTTGCGGGTATTTATCATTGGATTCTCCGGGGAGTGTATCCCGACTTATTATAATTTGACATTTTATGCCTAAATGTCAAAATGTCAAAACGCTGCACCCATCACGGGTCGGCTGAAATCACCGGTCCTTCTCAGGGAAGGGATATGTCCAAGGCCAACACCGCAAGCATCGAGCCCACCAGGGCAAGCCAGGTCAGGCGCCGAATCCACACGGCAGTCATCAAATGTGTCGAGCGCTGGGGCATCGAGAAAACATCACTCAGCGATATCGCCAAAGAGGCCGGCTGTACGCGCCAGACGGTCTATAACTACTTCCCTGGCAAGGCTGAAGTGCTTGCCAGTGCGCTGGATGAAGCGGGGCAGGAATTCAAGGATCGCGTAGAGGATCACGCACGGCAATTTGACGATCCGGCGGAGAGCCTGCTGGAGGCAATGGTTTTTACCATCAGGATGTTGCCCAGGGAGCCCTACCTGCATGTGCTGACAGAACCCACATTCCTCGTCACGTTCCTGCGTGAGTATTTTGACTCCAGGCTTTCACGAGAGCGTATCCAGGCAACCATTCGCGTGTGTTTGCGCAATGCGCCGGAACTGCTGCCGCATGTGGCGGAGATCAGTGAGGTATCCAGCCGTTTCATCGTCTCTATGCTGATGAGCAGCCCCGGTGTGAAGCGCAGTGAGAAGCAACTGCGAGACTTTATCCGCCGCCGCATACTGCCGGGGCTGTTGCAGCCGTGAGCTGGCAACTGCTGCGTGTGTACTCCCTGGCCCCGGCACGCGTGCTCGCGCTGCTGGCTGCAATGATGCTGCTCGTCGTGACCAGCGTTGTCGATGCCAGTGCGCGGCGCCCCAATATTATTCTGATCCTCAGTGACGATGTCGGCGCAGAAACCGTCGGCGTATACGGGGGGCAGTCATACCAGACACCGCGCCTGGATGAGATGGCGAATGCAGGCGTTCGCTTTGACTACGGTCACGCCCAGCCCCTGTGCACACCTTCCCGGGTGAAAATCATGACGGGCCAGTACAACTTCCGCAACTACACACACTTCGGCTACCTGGATCCCAGACAGACCACCTTTGCCCACATGCTAAAGGCCGGTGGTTACAATACGGCGGTGGCGGGCAAGTGGCAGTTGTATGACAACACGTTCGAACAATTACAGGGCTCAAAGCCGGGCGATGCCGGGTTTGACGACTACCTGCTGTGGCAGGTGAAGAATGCGCAGAAGGGGTCGCGTTACTGGGGGCCGCTGCTGAACCGGAACGGGCAGTTGCAGCAGTTTGAGCACACCGTGTTCGGTCCGGATGTCTTTAATAACTATGTGCTGGACTATATCGAGGCGCACAAGTCCTCGCCATTTTTTATCTATTACCCGATGGTGCTGGCGCATGATCCCTGGGTCACCACCCCCGACATGCGCGACGAGGCTACCAGCGACCAGCAGAAGTTTGCGGCGATGATGGCCTACATGGATAAGCTGGTGGGGAAGGTGATCGACAAGGTCATTGAATCCGGTCTTGCTGACAACACACTCATACTGTTCATCGGCGATAACGGTACAGACCGTGATATCGTCAGCCGCCAGCATGGCGTAGACGTGCGCGGCGCAAAGGGCGCGACCATTGACGCGGGCACGCGTGTGCCGTTTATTGCCTGGGGTCCGGGTATCGTAAAAGGCGGTATCGTGAGCGACAGTCTGGTCAACCTCAACGATATACTGCCGACCCTGGCTGCCGTGGCCGGCGTGCCGCTGCCGAAGGATTATCCGGGAGATGGCGAGAGCCTGCTGCCCGTGCTGTCGGGGACGCGGGAGTTGGGGCGCAAGGAGCTGTTTATTCACTATGAGCCGCGCTGGCCTTCAGGCGTGCCGGCGCGCTATGCCTTCGATCGGCGCTGGAAGTTGTACGAGGGCGGCGATTTTTATGACATGCAGTCGGACCCGCTGGAGTCCTCGCCGCTGGCTATCGGCCAGTTAGATCCGGAGGCGGCGAACGCATACCAGTCGCTGCAAAACGTTATCGAGGGCATGCCGGGAGAACTGCAATCCACCCGTCGCTGGCTTCCGCCCAATTTTTATCCAATGTTGGCGGGCAGCTTTCTGGTTCTGTTGTTGTTCGCATGGCTAATTTGGAAAATTGTGCGCCGCCTGCGGCGTTGACCCGAGGATATCGCAATGCTGGGAAGAATCCTGCTGGGCCTGTTTATTGTGCTGTGTCTTGCGGTCGGCTGGCTCTATATTGTCGGCAGTGGCCTGCTCGGCAGCGAGTGGCATTCTGCGGCAGTGACAGCAGGCCCGCGACCGATACCACAGGCAGCACAAGTACAGCCTGTTGGCGACTCGCCGCAACAGCGCGAAGCGAAACCGCAGGACGATACGCCGCAGATTTTATTCGGCGACCTGCACAACCACACCAACTATTCCATCGACGCCTATGTCTTCAACACCCGGCTCGTCAAGGGCGGTGGCATTGTCACCCCGGCAGATGCCTGTGATTTTGCCCGTTATTGTTCAGCGCTGGATTTCTGGAGCGTCAACGACCACGCGGAAGGACTGACTCCGCGTGTATGGAGCGACACCGTCAACGCGATACGCGAGTGCAACGCCGCCGCCGGCGATCCGGCGAATCCGGATATGGTGTCCTTCGTCGGCTGGGAGTGGTCCAACGGGGCCAAGGACGATGTGCCCAGCCATTACGGGCACAAGAACGTCATCTTTCGCACATGGGAGGAGGGCCAGACGCCCACGCGGCCCATTGCCGCCCAGCCGCAGTATGTGCTGAGCAAAGTGCCGGTACCTGTGCTGGGCCTGCTCAGCCTGACGGATGGCGTCAAGGATGCTGCTGACCTCGGCCTGTTCATGCAGGAGTCCCGGGAGACGCCCACCTGTCCCGAGGGTGTGCCGTCGAATGAGTTGTCGACAGCCTGCCGCGAGGTGGCACTGACGCCGCGCGACCTGTATCGCAAGCTGGACGAATGGGGGTTTGACAGCATGGTGATCCCGCACGGCCTGGCGTGGGGTACCACCAATCCGCTGACTGCCGATTTTCGCGACCAGATGGACCAGTACGAACAGCGCTACCAGAACCTGTTGGAGATCTATTCCGGCCACGGTAACTCCGAGGTGTTTGAAGATTTCCAGCGCATTGGCGAGACCGCAACAGGCGAGCGCTACTGCCCCGAGGCGACGGCGAATTTTACACCGTGCTGCCAACAGGCTGGGGTGATCGCGCGAGCGCGGTGTGACGATCCGGCCTCGGCGGTGTGTGAACAGCAGGTGCAGCAGGCCGTCAGTGACTTTGTAGAACAGGGCGATCCTAAAGGGCGCAAGCTCTTTGCGGATGCCTCCCTGGATGACTGGGCGGGCTGCGGCCAACTGCAAAATACCTTCCAGCCCGCGTCGATGTATGTGCCGCGTATGTCGGCGCAATACACTCTCGCGCTGGGCTTTGATGCCGGGGGTGCGCCGCAACGCGCGCGCTTCGGTCTGGTGGGTTCCAGCGATGGTCACCAGGCGCGTCCTGGCAGCAGTTACAAGGAGACGAATCGCTTGTTGTACACCGACAGCAAGGATGTCGGCCGCGAGTCACTGGCGACGGATTTTTACAAGGCAGATAAGGAGTCCGCCGGTTTCTACTACACAGGTGGACTGGTCGCAGCGCACACAAGGGGCCGCAATAGGGATGCCATCTGGGAGGCTTTGAGCAATCGCAATGTGTACGCCACGTCGGGTGACCGTATGTTGGTCTGGTTTGAGTTGCTCAACGGCCCCGGCGGCGCGGTGCCGATGGGCAGCCAGGTGATGCTCAACGAGACGCCGCGCTTTCGTGTGCGGGCACTGGGCGCTTTCGAGCAGCAGCCGGGTTGTCCCGATTACACCATTGCAGCGCTGGGGGAAGAGCGGGTGCAATCCCTGTGTGGAGGTGAATGCTATCGACCGGGTGGCGATCGCCGCAAGGCGATTACGCGCATAGAAGTGGTTCGTATCCGGCCGCAGGTAAGGCCCGATGAGTTGATCAAACCGTTGATTGAAGATCCATGGCGTGTGATGGACTGTCCCGCCGATGGCAGCGGTTGTCAAATGGAGTTTGAAGACCCGGAATATGGCAGCAGCGCACGCAGTGCGCTTTACTATGTTCGTGTTATACAGGAGCCGCAACAGCTGATCATCGGCGATCCGTTTGGTTGCGAGTACGATGAACAGGGCGAGTGCATTGAGCGTCACTATTGTATTGGTGCGAATGCAAAGCCGGAGAACAATTGCCTGTTCGAGGCTGAGCCGCGCGCCTGGACCTCACCCATATTCCTGGAGTATCGCTGATGGCAATAAAACGATTGGGTGTTTGTGCCGCCCTGTGTCTGTTCGCACAACTGGCGAGCGCGGCGTCGCCGCCTGCGCGGCCCAATATCCTGTTGCTGATGGCGGAGGATATGAGTACCAAGGTCGGTGCGTTTGGCGACCCGGTGGCCGTTACCCCCCATCTGGATGCGCTCGCGGCCCAGGGTGTGCGCTACACCAATACCTTCACCGCAGCGGGTGTGTGCGCCCCCAGCCGGTCCGCGCATATCCTCGGCATGCACCAGATCGCAACAGGCACACAGCACATGCGCAGCAGTTCCCGCCCCGAGGGCGGTTATTATTCCGTGCCGCCGGAAAACGCGAAGGCCTATCCGGAATTACTGCGGGCGGCGGGGTACTACACGTATACGGACAATAAGCTGGATTACCAGTTCAGTGGCACCATGTCGCACAGCGGGCCGCCTACCATCTGGGATCTCGAAGGCGGGGTGGCATCCGACTGGGATAAGCGGTCGCAGGGGCAGCCCTTTTTCGGCTTTATCAATTTTATGGTGACCCACGAAAGCGGAATATTTTCGCCGTTGGGTGATATGCCCCACAGCGCCATCCATTTCCTGATGCAGGTGATGCGCTGGTACAGCCTCGACGGCCCCATACCGGCAGTCGTCACGCCGCAACAAGTCGTGGTGCCACCCTATTATCCCGATACGGACACTGTGCGAGCGGATATGGCACAACAATACAATAATATTGCCTACATGGACGCGGAAGTCGGCGCGATACTCGAGCAACTGGACGCCGCTGGCCTCGCTGACTCGACGATTGTGATCTGGACAACCGACCACGGCGATGGCCTGCCGCGTGCCAAGCGCGAGTTGTTCGATTCGGGTATCAAGGTGCCGATGATTATCCGCTGGCCGGCGGCCTTCCGTCCTGCAGGTGTGAAACCGGGTGCGGTGGACGAGCGCCTGATCAGCTTTGTCGACCTGGGCCCCACTATCCTGTCGCTGGCCGGTGTACCGGTGCCCGCTAACATGCAGGGGCGTGATTTTGCGGCGAGCGATGCCCCGCCTAACCGGTACATTTATGCATCCCGGGATCGCATTGATGAGTTGATGGACCGCCAGCGGGCTGTCAGGGATTCGCGCTACAAATACATTCGCAGCTGGTATCCGGATGTCCCGGGGGGCACGGACCTGGCATTCCGGGACAATATCGATATGGTGCGTGAGATGCGCGCGCTGTACGATGCCGGGCAGCTGAATGCGGTACAGGGGCAGTGGTATGAACCGCCCGGTGCCGAGCGCCTGTTCGACCTGGCACAGGACCCCTTCGAAATACACGATGTGAGTGATGACCCGCAATACCATGCGGTTCTGCGTCGCATGCGCGCTGCGATGGATGCCTGGCTGGCGCGCGTCGGCGACTGGAGCGAAGAGCCCGAATCCGCTATGGTCGCAAGATTCGAACCGGACGGAGAGCGCCAGGTCACGCCAGCACCGACGCTTGTGGTGCGCGAAGGCATGTTAGTCATCACACCTGCTGCGGTCGGCCATTCGCTGGAGTACCGTATCGACAGCGGAGACTGGAAACTCTATACCGGGCCGGTGAGTGTGAACAGCAACAGTAAAGCAGAAGCCAGAGCAGTGCGTTATGGCTGGGAGGAGAGCGACATTGTCAGTGGTCCATGAGTTGGCGCAACAAAAGCGACGTCGAGCCGGAAGGCAGTTTTGGCGAATGGTAATCCTGTGCGGCGGACTCATGCAGTTCGCCGGGCCCGCGACAGCGGCGTCGGAGCCCGAAATAGTGCCGGGTAACGCAGTCGAACCGGCGAGTCCAGTGGCACTGCCGGAGAGCGCCTTAACAGAGGGGAGCGACGCGACAGACGACGCGGCAATAGTGGAGCGCATCACAGCTACAGTGCCGGTACCCCGGCAGGCCTATTCAGAAACGCGTGCACCGTGCGCGATGCAGTCACCGCAGAAGCGGGCGTTCTTCGGCGACTTGCATGTGCATACACGCTATTCACTGGATGCCAGCACCCAGGGCACACGCACTACGCCCGCTCAGGCCTACCAGTTTGCCCGTGGTGAGCGTATCGGAATCCAGCCGTGGACGGAGGAGGGTGAGGCGCAGCGCTCACTGCAATTGTCGCGGCCATTGGATTTCGCGATGGTGTCGGATCACGCCGAGCTGATCGGTGAAGTGTATATGTGCAATACACCGGAGTACGAAGGCTACAACTCCTGGCAGTGCTTTCTTTATCGCCACTGGTCGCGGGGCGCGTTCTACCTGTTCAACTATATGGCGACGATGGAGCAGTCGCATATGGGGCAGTGCGGTGATGAGGCCGAACTGTGCCTGCGCGCGGCATTGCAACCGTGGCAGGAGATGCAGGAGGCCGCCGAGCGCTATTACGACCGCAGCGCAGAGTGTGAGTTCACGACATTTATCGGCTACGAATGGACGGGCATGGATGGCTCCAACGGCGGCAACCTGCACCGTAACGTCGTATTTCGCAACGCGGAGGTTCCCCACTTGCCGACCGGATTTATCGATGCACCGGTGGCACATTTGCTGTGGGACGCGCTTGAGGAACAATGCAATGGCACAGCGGGTAGCTGTGAATCGTTGGTGATCCCCCACAACTCCAACTACAGCGCTGGTTCAATGTTCAGCGGCCTGACCGATGACGGCGCGCCGATGACCGAGGAGTACGCCTCCTCGCGAGCGCGCTTTGAGCCACTGGTAGAGATCATGCAGCACAAGGGCTCATCGGAGTGCTACTTCGAGGCGGGTGTCACGGAGGACGAGCTATGTGCGTTTGAACAACTAGCCAAGGACAATATTGCAGGCTTCGATAACCCGCCCACGCCGGACACGGGGTTTGTGCGCAAGGTGCTGGTGGATGGCATGGTGATTGAGAATAAACTGGGTGTGAACCCCTATCAATTCGGTCTCATTGCCAGCACGGATACGCACCTGGGGACGCCCGGCGCGGCGCGGGAAGACCTGTTCCTGGGGCACGGTGGTGCGGGTGTCTCTGCCGAGACGGAGATTCCACCCGGTTTACCTGACGAACTGGAATATAACCCGGGTGGCCTCGCCGTGTTGTGGGCCCATGAGAACAGCCGCGATGCGCTGTTTGATGCGATGCTGCGCCGCGAAACCTACGGTACCAGCGGGCCACGTATTACCAGCCGCTTTTTCGCCGGTTGGGATTTTCCAGCGGACCTGTGTGCGGACCCGGATCGCATAGCGCGGGGTTATGCTGACGGTGTGACGATGGGCTCCCTGCTTCCCGAGAGGCCGGACGGTCAGCGGCGCCCCGCCTTCCTCGTCGCAGCCAGCCAGGATGCCGGTACCCCTGCCACGCCGGGAACGCCACTGCAGCGCCTGCAGGTGATCAAGGGTTGGGTAGATGCCAGCGGTGAGCGCCATGAGCGCGTGATTGATGTCGCGGGGAATGCCGACAACGGCGCCGCAGTGAATCTGCAGACCTGTGCCACCAGTGGCAGCGGGTTCGCCGAACTGTGTGCGGTCTGGGAGGACACAGACTTCGACCCCAATGAGCGTGCCTACTATTACTCGCGTGCGGTCGAGAACCCGACCTGTCGCTGGAGCCAGCGCATCTGCGCCGCCGCAGGCGTAGATTGCGCACTGCCTGAAACCGTCACGGAAGGGTATGAGGGCTGTTGCGCGGCAGAGCATCGCCCCGTTGTACAGGAGCGAGCCTGGACATCGCCCGTATGGTATAGCCCGGCGACGAGTGCCGCCCCGCCTTCTGCCCAACGGTGACACTCCGCATGAACTGGTGTGTTGGCGTCGGCGCCCCCGAATAAACGCTGGCGCCGGACCGTGTTGTTAAACCAGCAACTGGCATCTGGTGTAAAAGCGCTGCCATCGCAATCGCTGGGGCTATAATCGCCGCAACGACGGTGACAGGGAGAACAACGAGAATGGCTGATTCAGGAAACGTGGTATTGATTACCGGTGGCGGCAGCGGCATGGGTCGCGAGGCGGCGAGGCGATTCGCGGCTGAAGGCTCCACGGTGGCGCTGTTCGATGTGAATGCCGCCGGGATGGCGGAAACCGTCGGAACCTTCGACAGTATTCACGCCTGGACCGTGGACATGACCGACTTCGCTGCGGTGTGTGCCGCGGTGCGTGAGGTGGAGGAGAAACTCGGCCCGGTTGAGCGTCTCTACAATTGCGCAGCCATCATGCCGTTTGGCAAACTGGTTGAGCAGGACAATGCCATTATCCACAAGCAGATGGCCATCAACTACGGCGGCCTTGTCAATATCACGCAGGCAGTCCTGCCGGGGATGTTGCAGCGCGGCCGCGGTGATTTTGTGAGCTTTGCCTCCATGGCGGGGATTATTCCGATGTTGCTGACCGGCGCCTATACCGCCACCAAATTTGCGGTGGTCGCGTTTACCGAGACGCTGTACCACGAGAATATGAACTCCGGTGTGCGCTTTGCCTGTGTGTGTCCACCCGCAGTTGCCACGCCGCTGCTGCAGCAGGGCAGGGATACCGCCTGGCCGAAAATGCTGGATAGCCAGAACGCACCCATCAAGCCACGAATTGTCATTGAAGCGGTTGAAGACTGCCTGAAGAAGGGCAAGTTCATGGTGTACCCGACGCGCGATTCCAAAATCGGCGCCATTATGCGGCGTTTGTTCCCAGGCCTGATCTGGAAGCAGGTGCATCAGGTCGAAGGGTTCTAGGGCTCGCATCAGGAGGTAATACCCCCAGTCATTCCGGCAAAAAAAGGTCGGTGGTGGTTCAGTTTAAAGCTGGTGTGCTTCGATAGAGTCCGTGCCTGAGAGAAAGCGCTATGGGCGGGACACCGGGACGCCGGCCGCACCAAAAAGCGCACACACCCATAAAGAGGGGTGGGCCCTCCATGTGCAGGCTCGGGTGGCGACATACCCATAAACAGGGGCAGGCCCTCCTGTCGCCACACGGTCCCGCCCATAGCGCTTTCTCTCAGGCACCCACACTCGGCAGATTTCCAACTAAGGCACTACCAAAAAGCCCGCCGTGCTTGACAGTCCCCGGTGTTGTCTCTAAATTGGCCTGACCACTTTTCGGGGCCAATTTCGGTGCATTTTGGCCCTGATCAGCAGAAAAACCTGGCGAGGCAAAGAGGTGAGCATAGCCAATGGGGCAGAACAGGGTAGTGCGGCTGGGCGTCATCGGCCTGGGCAATATCGCCAGACAACATATCGATAACCTGACAAGCGGCCGGATTGCGGACTGTGAGCTCACGGCTGTCTGCTCGCGCCAGCCCCCTGCGTCGGCGGCTGCCCCCGGTATTCCACACTTCACTGATTATGCTGAACTCGTGCAGAGCGGCCTCTGCGACGCGGTGCTGGTGGCGACGCCGACGTTTACCCATTTCGAGACGGGTGCCTGTGCGTTGCGCGCCGGCTTGCACGTGATGATGGAAAAACCCATCGGCCTCTCGACGCGCGAGGGTGAAGAACTGCTCGAACTGCAGCAGCCCGGGCAGATATTTGCATTGATGCTCAACCAGCGCACCGATCCCCTGTTTACCACCATGCGCGATATTATCAGTGCCGGCACGCTCGGGGAGATCACCCGTACGCACTGGACAATGACGAACTGGTTCCGGCCGGAAGTGTACTTCCAGGTCAGCGACTGGCGCGCCACGTGGCGCGGCGAGGGTGGGGGCCTGTTACTGAACCAGTGCATCCACAATCTGGATATCTTTCAATGGCTGTGCGGTATGCCGGTCTCAGTGCAGGCGTTCTGTGAGTTTGGGCGCTATCACGATATCGAAGTCGAGGATGAGGCCACGGCGGTTTTTCGCTACGCCAACGGTGCTACCGGCGTGTTCGTCGGTTCCACCGGTGAGGCACCCGGCGTGAATCGCTTCGATGTGATCGGCGACCGGGGCGCGCTGGCCTTCGACGGGGAGCGCCTGCTGCTGTGCGAAAACAACCCCGGCACGCTTGAATTCAGCCGCAGTACGCGCGAGATGTTTGGTATGCCGCAATCCAGTGTTCGCGACATCACGCCGGATCGCACGACCAACCAGCACGCGGCCGTGATGAACAATTTTGTCGGCGCGATCCTGCGTGACGAGGCCCTGCTTGCACCGGCAGCCGCTGGGCTGGATTCACTGGCCATCGCCAACGCGATGCTGTTGTCCACCTGGGAGGCGCGCGCAGTCGCCCTGCCACTGGACAGCATGTGCTACCAAAAGGCATTGGCGCAGCGTATCGCAGGTTCAACGCTGCGCCGCAAGGCCGATATTGAGGCTACCGTAGATATGAGCGCATCGTACCGATGACAAATTCAGCAGACACAAGCCTGGACCGGGAAGTCTTGCAACTCGCCGCGCTGGCAGATAAACCGCTGCGGCAGCGTCTGCCCACCTACCTGCGCCTCAGTGGTCCGGGCTGGTTGCAGGGCGCGATGACGCTGGGCGGCGGCAGCGCGATTACGTCCCTGACGATTGGTGCCGTGTACGGGTATGAGTTGCTGTGGGTGCAGCCGCTGTCCATGTTGATTGGCTGCATTATGTTGTTCGCGCTTTCCCACCAGACCCTCAGCACCGGTGAGCGGCCCTTCGCGGCGATGCGCGATCATGTGCACCCCAGTGTGGCATGGCTCTGGGCGATTGCGGCGCTGGCTTCCAGCATCATCTGGGGTTTCTCACATTATCCGCTGAGCGCGGGGATGCTGGAGGAGATCATCACAGTCAGCGGGGGCTTCAGTCTGCAGGATGAGCCCGGCATGGCGCGGGAACTGTACCTGTTTGCGCTGGCGATACTGGTCTGGATGGTGTGTGCCTACACCGCATGGCACTACGGCGCCGGTGGTCGCGCGGTGCAGGTCTTCGAGACCGCGATCAAGGTGTTGAGCGGCATGATTATCCTCGCTTTCCTGTGGGTGGTGCTTGCCGCCACGGCCAACGGGCAGGTGGATTGGGGCGCGGTGTTGGCCGGTTATATTCCCGGCAGCCTGCCCAGCGACGCGGCGGGCGTGACCACCATTATGGCGGCGCTTGGCACGGCAGTCGGTATCAATATGACGTTTGTGTATGGCTACACACTGCTGGACCGCGGCTGGGGGCCGGCGCACCGGGAACTGTCGCGCTATGACATCGTAATGGGTCTGGTATTGCCCTATGTACTGGTGACCAGCCTGATATCCATTGCCGCCGCCGGCGCATTCTATGGCTCTGAATTCAGTATAAGCGGTACGCTGAGCCCGGCGCAGGCGGGTGCGATGTTCAGCGACGCCGGCATGGGTCCGGTTACCGGGCGTCTCATTTTTGCAGTGGGTATTCTCGGCATGGCGGTGGGCTCCCTGGTGATGCACATGTTGTGTTGCGGCGCGGCGGCCGGTGCGATGTTCAACTGGGAACCGCACTCGACAAAGTACCGGCTCGCTCTGCTGCTGCCGACCCCTGCGGTGCTGGGTGTATTTTTGTGGTCGACGATGGGTGCGTATGTCATTCTGCCCACCTCGGCCATCTGCGGTTTCCTGCTGCCCATCGCTTATCTGGGCTGGTTGTTCCTCAATAACAGCAAGGCCTACCTCGGCGCCAATCGCCCGGAGGGTGCGCGACGGTTCTGGTACAACGTCGCGATGGTGTTGTGTATCCTGACGGTGCTCGCCAGCGTCAGCTACAGCACGGGCATCAAGCTGAATTGGTTTTGAGGTTAACGAAACAGTGGTCAATATAGGTGACGGCGCCAGCTACGCGCCCAGTGCAAAAGCGGAACAGGTGGTCGCCCCCGGCGAATTCTGTTTTGCGGTGGCGCATCTCGATCACGGGCATATATACGGCCAGACCAATGGCCTGCGCGATGCCGGTGCGACGCTGAAAACCGTTTATGACCCGGACCCTGCGCGTGTTGCCGCTTTTGTGGAGACCTACCCCGGCGTAGCGGTCGCTGCAAGCCTCGAACAGATTTTGCAGGACCCGGATATCAAACTCGTATGCGCCGCAGCGGTGCCCGACCAGCGCGCTGCGCTGGGTATACAGGTGATGGAATCGGGCCGCGATTACTTTACCGATAAATCCCCCTTCACTACGCTTGAGCAACTACAGGCTGTGCGCGCCGTTGCTGCCCGCACCGGGCAAAAGTACGCAGTGTATTATGCAGAGCGGCTGCACAATGACGCTGCCTGGCACGCCGGGGAGTTGATTGCACAGGGTGCCGTGGGCCGTGTGTTGCAGGTGCTTAACCTCGCACCGCATCGGCTGGCGAAGGCAACGCGGCCGGGGTGGTTTTTCGACAAAGCGCGCTACGGTGGGATTCTCACGGATATTGGCTCACACCAGGTCGAGCAGTTCCTGACGTACGCCGGTTGTGCAGACGCCGCGATCAACTTCGCTCGCGTAGCGAATTTCAGCCATCCGGACCGTCCGGGCCTGGAAGATTTTGGTGAGATGTCGATGACCGGCGATAATGGCGCGTCATTCTATAGCCGGGTCGATTGGTATACACCCGATGGCCTGCGCACCTGGGGTGACGGTCGCACATTTATTGTCGGTACCGAGGGCAGCATCGAACTGCGTAAATACCTCGATGTCGCCAGGGAGGCGCCTGCCGCGAAACTTTTCCTGGTCGATGGTGAGCAGGAGCGGGAAATTGACTGCCTGAACCGGAGCGGATTTCCGTTCTTCGGTCAATTGATACGCGATTGTATCGCACGCACAGAATTGGCCATGACGCAGGACCATGTGTTCAAGGCCGCAGAGTTGAGCATGAAGGCACAAGTGTTGGCCGAACAGTAGCGGTGGGCAACCGCCCGCCTGTTCGCACGAATTGAATAGAATGTCAGGAATACAGGTCATTACATGAAAAAAGTTCTTTTGTTGTTGGTGCTGGTGGCGATAGCCGGTGTTGCCTATTTCCAGTGGAAGCCATCCCCGGAGCCGGCGTTCAGCCTCGAGGAGGGTTACCACTACCTTTACGACGGTAAAACACTAGCCGGGTGGCGCTCCGTCGGTGGCGATTCCACGTACGAAGCGGAGGGTGAGGATATTGTCGGCCGCCACGGCGCGGGTGATAACACCTTCCTGCGCACCGATAAAACCTATGGCGATTTCTCCCTGAAGATGCAGATGCGCTGGGATGAGCCCGGCAACTCCGGGGTGATGTTTCGAGCGAACCAGCGCGGCGGTGATGGCCGTGTCTACGGTTATCAATTTGAACTCGACGACTCCGATCGCTCCTGGAGTGGCGGTATTTACGACGAGGCGCGGCGCGGCTGGGTGGCGGACCTGGAGAACAAGCCGGAGGCGCGCGCGGCGATTCGTCGCGATGACTGGAATGATATCGAGATCGAGGCACGCGGTGCGCGCATCAAGACCTGGATTAACGGCGTTCTCGCCGCCGATATTGTGGACGGCCTGGATGCACAAGGTTTTATCGCATTGCAGGTACACAAGGGTGATAAGGGGATTATGCGCTGGCGGCGGATCCGCCTGAAGGAATTACCCGGCATGGCAAAACCCGGCGACAGCCTGCTGGCACCCGAAGAGTGGCGCACCGGTAATGACAACACCCTGGTGTTTACGGAATCGGCTATCACCGGGAATTTCCCCGAGGGAGAATTCTGGCTGACAGCCCGGCGCCAGTTCAATGAGGCGATGGTCAGCATGACTGTGCCGGCCTGTGAAGAGCCCACGATTATCCGTATGCGCTATCTCGCCGCTGACAGTGGCACGGAGCCGAGCTTCGCTGAGGTTAAAATCTTCGCGGATCGCGCCGAGGGCCGCGTGGTGACACCCGAGGGTGAGCAAGTCAGCGATCCGGTCAGCCTGGATCAGGCAGAACAGCATCGTTTCGTCGGGGTCACCATGGGCGACGCAATTACGCTGACGGTCGATGAAGTGGATGCACTGCGACTGTACGATACGGGCTTGCCGGAGCGCGGGCAGTTGCATATCCAGCCCGCGCGCTGTGGTGATGATTTCAGCCTGTCCGACTTTGCGTGGTTTTCGCTCACACAGAGTGATGGTGAGCCGCTGTTCTACGAAACGCTGGACAACAAACCCGCACCGGTACTGTCTCCCGAGGAAGCCCTTGAGGCTTTCAGTATTGCGCCGGGCTTTGAGATAGAGCTGGTCGCAGCCGAGCCGCTGGTCGAGGACCCTGTGGCGATGAGTTGGGATGAGTACGGCCGTCTCTATGTGGTGGAGATGCGCGGCTATATGCGGGATGCCTATGGTACCGGCAGTGAAGACCCTGTGGGCCAGGTCGTGCGTCTTGAGGATACCGATGGAGACGGGCGTATGGATACCAGCGAGGTTTTCCTCGGTGCGCTGGTGAATCCACGCGCAGTCGCGGTGGTCAACGAGGGCATACTGATCGGTGAACCGCCCAATCTCTGGTTGTGCGAACTGCCGAAGAAAGAGTCCCTGTGCGAGAACAAGCGCAGTATCGGCAGCTTTGCCACTTCGGTGCAGGATGCCAATGTCGAGCACATGGAAAACGGCCTCATGCAGGGCCTGGATAACTGGTTGTATAACTCCAAATCTACCCGCAGCCTGCGCATTGAGAACGGCAAACTGATAGAGCGCGAGGGCTTGAATCGCGGACAGTGGGGGATTACCCAGGACAATGTCGGCCGCCTGCTCTACAACCATAACTCGACCTGGGTGCAAGCCGATTTTTTTGCTGCGGAAGACCTGGTACGACCGGGTGTGCAAGCCGTTTTCGAGGGCCTGGGTGTTACCCTGACAGATCCCGCAGACGTGTATTCGGTGCGTGTTAACCCCGGCGTCAATCGCGCCTATCTGGACAGTACACTGCGCGAAGATGGCCGCCTGTGGAATGCGACGGGCGTCAGCGGCCTGGTCTCGTATCGCGGTGACCAGTTCCCCGAGATGTATCAGTCAGATGTGTTCGTGCCGGAAGTGGCGGGCAACGTGGTCGCGCAGTTCGCGATGAGTGAGGAGGGCATGGCGCTCAAGGCCACGCAGCGCCTCTACGACGACGAAAAGTGGGAGCAGCGGGATTTCCTGGGCTCCACTGACGAGCGTTTCCGCCCGGTGGATACGATGAACGGGCCCGATGGTGCACTCTATGTTATCGATATGTATCGAGGCATTGCACAGGACGTCTACTACATGACAGACGAACTGCGGGAGCAGGTGTTCCAGCGTCATCTGGAAACTCCGATCGGGATGGGCAGAATCTGGCGCGTTCGCCATACCGAGGGCAAATCCGGACGCGAATTCCCCAATCTCGCAGCGGCCAGCAATGAAGCGCTGGTTGCGGCGCTGGCTAACCCTAACGGTTGGGTCCGGGATACTGCGCAGCGCCTGCTGCTGGTTCGCGATGGCGACCTGACTTCGGCATTGAGCGATCTGGCGTTGGCCGCGAAGGACAACGACGAGAATACAATTCCGGCACTGCATGCCATCTGGACACTGCAGGGCCGGGGAGAACTGCAGCGGGAACTGGTGCTGGCGCTTGCCGGTTCCGGCAACTTACAGGTACAGCTGCAGGCCCTGCGCGCCGGACGCTCACTGTTACAGGTGGCCGATCTTCTGCAGTTACAAGCGACATTGATGAACGCCGATGGCCAGGCTGAAGCGGCAGGCGCAGCGCACAATGAGGCGCTGTCCATGCAGCTGGCGTTTGCCATGGCAGATCATTCAGCCGATGAGCGTGTACGCGCGGCACTGGCCGAGCTGCTGGTGACAGAACTTGCCAGCCCCTATGTACGCCAGGCGGTAGTGCGAGCGGTGGCGGGTCAGGAGCTTGATTTCCTGGGCGAGATTCTGGCGTTGGAGCAACTGGCGCAGTCCAGCCCGGGTGCGCAGCAGGTGCTTATTGCGCTGGCCAATAACGCGTACATCGATATACGCGGCGACCTTACGTCCTCGGAACTCGCGGACCCACGGCTACTGGAGCTTTTGGCGCTTGCGGCTTCCCGCACGGGTGATGTTGCCTGGCAACAGTTGGCCATGTTGACCGGCATGGAGGCCGTTGCGATCAGCCCGGGTTTTGTGCCCGCCATGCTTGAAGGGCCACCCCCGATTTTCGCAGACGGCTCGGTTGGCGAGGATGATCCGCTGTGGAATGCGCGAATCTCCGCGCGCGTGTCTTTCACCTGGCCGGGTGATGAATTGGCTCTGGGTATCACGCCACTTAGCCCGGAGCAGCTTGAACTGGTCGCACTGGGTGAAAAATTCTACAGCCAGTGTTCAGTCTGCCACGGTGAAAACGGCGCGGGGACAGCCGGCCTGGCGCCGCCACTGGCAGGCGCATCGTGGGTTACCGGGCCACCTGAGTGGCTCGGTCGCATCATCCTGCAGGGGATGACGGGTCCTGTCACGGTGCATGAGAACACGTTTAACGGTGAGATGCCGCCTCACGGCCACATGAAGGAACTGGATGATGCGACACTCGCAGGCTTGATGACCTATTTGCGCCGCAACTGGGGGAACAAGGCGGATGCGGTAAGCGTTGACGTCGTGTCGGCCATTCGTGCCGCCAGTGCCGATCGCAGCCAGCCGTGGACCGTTGAAGAGCTGGAACAGGTGCCTTTTGATCGCGGCTTCAAGCGCTTTGAGGGCGAATTCTCCATCAGTTTTGTGACGTTCACGTTTGAGGATAAGCCCGATGGCTTACACGTGAACGTGCCGATGTACGGGTCGGGTAGAATGGAAGAGATTAACGCCACGACATTCGGTGCGGCGGCTGGTGGTGAGGATGTGCAAATCCAGTTTGTGATCGAGCCCGACGGTTCGGTGAACTCGCTGATCCTGCACCGTAAGGGTGAGAAGATTCGCGTCAAGCGCAAGAAGTAAGCTGGTTGGGCGCCGCAGCGGATCTTAGCGGCGCGCACGCTGGCGGTAACTGAGCACCGCCGCCCACAGGCCGACGAGGAGAAGCCCGCCGATTTCACGGGCCTCTTCCACGGCCTGGGTTTGCATGCTGATGGATGCGAAGATTTCCTGCAGGGAAACCTGTCCGACGATGCTCGGCAGTAGCGCACCCATCCACACCACGCTGATTGCCAGCAATGCGCGGGGCAGCCATACGGGTGGATTGCGCCGGAACTGCAGTGCACACATCGCCGCTGCCGCCAGGTAGATCGCCGCCCACAACAGGGCGTCGGGATCGTTGTACTGGACCGCCGTGGACAGCAGGTAAACAATCAGGAATATCGCGTTGCAGATTGTGATTATCATGATCTTGTTGCATTCCTTGAAAACACCGACGAATTGACCGGGTGACGCCATCGCAGTCTGGCGATCAAGGTTACGAGTTTCGCCAGGACAATGAAAGACCGGAAGGAGCAGTCGTTAATGCAGTACAGGATTATCCCGCTATTTTTCGTGGCGCTATTCGCCAGCAACAGCGAGGCTGCGCCCGGTTCGGGGATAGAAGATGTTCTGGTGACCGGTACGTTCGCACCACAGCTCGCGCTGACATCGTCGGTGTCTGTGCTCGACTCGCAACAGATAAAAGCCCTGAACAAGACCACAGTCGCCGATTTGCTGAAGACGTTACCGGGTCTTCTGGTGGAAAAACAGGGTGGGCCGGGTGGCCTGACGGCGGTGTCGATACGAGGCGGGGAATCCAACTTCACACTGGTGCTGGTGGATGGCATTGCGGTAAACGATCCCACCAACTTTCGCGGTGGCGGTTTTGACTTTGCCAACATCAACCCCAATATGGTGGATCGCATAGAAGTGGTGCGTGGCGCGCAATCTGCGATATACGGTTCTGATGCGCTGGCAGGTGTTATCAATATTATTACCCGCCGTCCACAGGAGGGTCACGAGCAACAGGTTTACGTGGAAGGCGGGAATCACGACTACAGCGATGTGGGTGCCAGTGCGCTCGGCAGCGTGGGCGATTTCAACTATACCGTGGAAGTGGCCAGTCGGGACGATGGCGAGCTGACAGAGGGCAGTACCCGCGACAGCGACAGCGCCAACCTGCGACTGGGGTGGCAGCCCTCCAGTACGCAGGAGCTGGGCATCAGTTACCGCTATCTCGACGGCAAGCGCAGTTCCTATCCCGAACAGAGCGGTGGACCCGAGTACGCGCTTTACGACGCGCTGGATAACAGCGACTACACGCAGGACATTATCGGTCTGGACTGGGGCGCACAGCTATCGACCCTCTGGCGGAGCACGTTGATGGCAAGCCGGTTTGAGCAGGAGGAACACTACCGTTCACCGGGCATCCCGCCGTACTTTGAGGTGCCACCCAACGGTGCGGATACCGATTTTACCCGCGATCAGGTTCGCTGGATCAACACCCTGCAGCTGGCGACGGATGTTGAAGCCAATGTTGGTGCGGAGTATCGACACGAGGACGGTACCAGCAAGGGCTATGTAGAGTACTTCGGTGACAGTCTGCCCTCGGATTTCGAACTGGACAGGGACACGCGCAGTGTGTTCGCCGATCTCTCGGCCACGCCCCTGCCGGACCTGCTGTTACACGCCAGCCTTCGCTATGACGATCCCGAGGAATTTGACAGTGAGACGTCCGGGCAGGTGGGCGCCAAATACACAATCGGTAAAGGCGTAACGTTTGCGGCAAACTGGGGTGAGGCGTACAAGCTGCCCAGCTTTTTTGCGCTGGGCCACGCGCTGGTTGGCAACCCGGACCTGCGACCCGAGCAGGGAGAGAGCTGGGACACTGGGGTCAGCTGGGAGGCGAGCAGCACGCTGCTACTGGGCGCAACCTGGTTCGAGAACGATTTTCGCGACCTGGTGGATTTCGACGACGAGACCTTCCGCAACGTCAACCGCAAGAGCGTACAGACCAGTGGCGTGGAGTTGCAGGCGGACTGGCGGCCCCTGCCCGCGCTGAGCCTGCGCAGCCAGGCCACCTACACCGATATCGATGTCAAGAACGAGAATACCGTGCTCACTGGCAGGCCCGAATGGACGGCCAGCCTGGTGGCCCAGTGGCAGATACTGGAGCGTTGGGACACCGCGTTGGATTATGTTTACACCGGCCAGCAGTGGTCAGCGTCGCGGCACACGGGTGAGCAGGTTACCGAGGAACTGGGCGACTACCATCGCGTGGACTGGGTATTGCGCTGGCAACTCTCGGACGCCTGGCAGGCGCAGCTAGCGATAGACAATGTGCTGGACGAGGACTACGAAACTGCCGTGGGTTTCAATGCACCGGAGCGGGAGTTCCGGGTTGGTATCACGTTCACTCACTAGACAGCATGTTGAAAAAGCTTTATTTGGCATCTCGGCTTTGAATAGCAACGAGATGAATTTTTTCGTGGGGCTGTCGGGGGTTTGGTCTTGGGCGACGGGCTCGCACCCCAGCAGGCGTTTCAGTCGCTCCCGGGATGCCGGACCAACGTAATTCGCTTGGTGAGAAACACTTTTTC
>JAGRIK010000226.1 GCA_020443325.1 Halioglobus sp. | reverse complement strand
GGCTCGTACCCCAGTAGGCGTTTCACCAAGCGAATCACGTGGAGCGACTGAAACGCCTACTGGGGTGCGAGCCCGTCGCCCACGACCAACCCCCGACAGCCCTACGAAAAAATTCATCTAGTTGCTATTCAAGGCGAAAACAAGCCGAGATCTCAGATAAAGGTTTTTCAACACGCTGCTAACCGCGGCCGAACGCCTCGCGGGGATCACCGCTCCCTAACCGTGGTGATTCTCGAAGAACTCGATAACCAACGGGTCACCCGCGCGCTCCATATAAGCTACCGCGAGACCCTCACCATAGCGCTTGCCCCAGATCGCCTCGTAGCCATGCGCTTGCGCCTCCTCCACCTGTGAATCCAGATCGTCCACAATAAATCTCAGGTGATGCATACCCTCACGCCCCGCATCCAGGAATTCCTTGTGGGGACATCCCCCGGAGACCCACTCAATCAGTTCAATTTCAACATCCCCGCTCTTACCGAAGGCGAGGCGCATGGTGCATTCTTCCTGCACACCCCGATAGTCATAAACCATGGGCCCCGGATCCATACGGGAGAACGGGCCGAAAAGCGGCTCATACAACGCCAGCGCCTGCTCCATATCACGCACCACAAAGCCCACCTGATTCAGGTCCGGCAGATTGAGTTTCCTGGCAATATCTTCGTGCATGACAACTTCTCCGTAACAATCGACAGGTTAACAGCCCGCTCCCGCGGATCGGGAACGCATTAACCAGTCCAAACAGTTTGATGATAATGGGGCCACCGTGCATCCTGGGAATGCCTGGCAGTAATCGGGGAATACCAACTGAATTTCAGCATCGGTATTTCAGTTCGTGGATGACAGGACTCCGATCTAAAGGGCACCTCTCAACAACGAGGTGAGTTCAGCCGGTCGCTTGCCCGTTAGCTGAACAGCGAATCGCCGCTGAGCCCCTGCGTCTCCATGATGACGCGCAGGCGCTTGAGTGCTTCTACCTGTATCTGCCGCACGCGCTCGCGCGTCAGGCCAATCTCACGCCCCACCTCCTCCAGCGTACTGCTCTCAAAGCCACGCAAACCGAAGCGACGCGATACCACTTCCCGCTGTTTTTCTGACAACTCTTCCAACCAGACCGCGATATTGTCCTTGATATCCGTATCCTGCAACAGCAGGGAGGGATCACAGGACCGGGCATCGGCAATCATGTCCACCATTGTACTTTCGGAATCAGGCCCCACGGGCGTATCCATGGAGACAACCCGCTCATTCAGGCCCAACATACGTTTTACGTCAGCAACCGGCCGGTCAAGCAGATCAGCGATCTCCTCAGCAGCCGGTTCGTGATCGAGTTTTTGCGTCAGTTCACGCGCTGCACGCAGGTAAATATTCAGTTCCTTCACCACGTGGATGGGCAATCGTATGGTACGCGTCTGGTTCATGATCGCCCGTTCTATCGTCTGGCGTATCCACCACGTTGCGTAGGTGGAGAAACGAAAGCCCAGGTCGGGGTCAAATTTTTCAACAGCCCGGATAAGGCCGAGATTCCCCTCTTCGATCAGGTCCAGCAGGGTCAGTCCGCGATTGATGTAGCGGCGGGAAATTTTCACCACGAGACGCAGATTGCTCTCGATCATGCGCTTGCGCCCCGACTCATCGCCGTTGCGCGCCTGACGCGCGAAATACTTCTCCTCGTCCGCGCTCAGCAGCGGCGAATAGCCGATCTCATTGAGATACAACTGGGTGGCATCGAGGGATTTTTCAGTCTTGCGGGGATTTTCAAGTTTGGCGCGATCAAAATCAGCATCGCCTTCATCCAGGGATGAGCCGAGCCAATCTGCTTCCGGCACGGGCACGTTCCTGGCACTCCCGGGTTTAGCTGCGCCACGGGTCTTGACAGATGACGAACCGATATCAGGGACAGCAGGCTTTTTTGCGACAGCTCCTGACTTCGAATTCCTTTTCGAGCCTACATTAGTCTGATCCAGATCCATGACCTTAACCCACTCTACTTTTTCTATTGTGACTTAGAGTTTTGCTTGCCGGGTCTGCCAGACTACCCCAGTTGCATTATCAATTGCAATCGGGGCGAGATGTCATGATTTTCTAGTAGTTACTACTTTTCCGGCAACGCGTCCGGTTCATAATGCCGCATTTACGTAAAGACTACCGTGGCGGCAATACCCTTTGCGGGTCAATAGGCTTGCCCTCTTTACGTATCTCAAAATGCAGCTTTACCGTGTCTGTTCCAGAGCTGCCTTTTTCCGCAATAATTTGCCCGGCGGTGATTGTCTGGCCTTCGGTGACGAGCAAACGGTTATTGTGCCCGTAGGCGCTGAGGTACTCCTCGTTGTGCTTGATGATCAGGAGTTCACCGAAGCCAACAATACCCGTGCCAGCGTAGACGACTTTTCCAGCCGCCACGGCCACCACCGGATCACCACGCGCGCCACCGATATCTATACCCTTGTGCACGCTTTCCGAGAAGCCACGTGTCACTGCCCCCCCGGTAGGCCAGAGCCAGACTTCCACCTTTTCCCCTGTATAGGTACTGGCCGGCGGCGGTTTCACGGCTTCGGGCGGTGTGCGAACAGGTTCCGGGGCGGGGACCGGCGTAGGAACAGGTGTCACTGTTGGCGTTACCGGCTCGGGCGGCGCTGGCGAATAAACAGCGGGCCCCCCTGCTACCGGTATCGACGATGTGGATGTATCTGGCACGAGAGCGGGCACAACGGGTTCAGGCGTCGCGGCATGTGCAGTCGAGGATCCATAAGAATACACGGGTGCTTGTGGGGGCGGTAACGATGGTTGAGGTTGAGGTCGGGGTTGAGACACAGAACCCACGCCGCCGACCGATCCCGGCGGGGCGGCTTCGCTCAGTTTGATAATCTGGCCAGGGTAAATGGTATAGGGCGGGTAAATGCCATTCGCCACAGCCACTTTGCGAAAGTCCATCCCGGAGCGAAACGCGATCGAGTAAAGCGTATCGCCACGCTTCACCGTATAGGTACCACCCTGCGATTGCGCGGTTCTATCTTCCACAGGTGCACGGGGTTGATTTCCGCACCCGAGCAAGCTGCACAATACCAGGCTCAACAGAATCCTAGCGAGCACAAGCGCTCCTCAATGTAAGATTTACGCCGACTTGGCATTCCCCCAACGGGCATGTATCAACCAGACAAGACCAAACCCCAGCAACATCAACCCGACGCAAAGCCACACTTGCGGCGCCTGGCCGGTGTATACCTGAAAATCCACCGGTAAGACCGGGAACTGCTGCGCGGCTACCTGTTCACCGTGACCGTTCTCTATCCAGGCCAGCACGCGCTTCCAGGGCCAGACGACGGCCAGCGAGCCAAACAGGAAGCCCGTCAGCAACGCCATGGTCGGCTGGTGGAATCGATGCAACAGCCAGTGCAGCAGACGGGAAAAACACAGTAGGCCAGAGCCGGCTCCCAGCACAAATACCGCGATAAACACCAGGTCCAGTGATTTGATTGCAACCAGAACGGTACTGTACATGCCGAGCAGTACGAGAATAAAGCTGCCCGATATTCCCGGCAGGATCATCGCACAGATGGCCACGAAACCCGCCAGAAACACACCGGGAAGCCCGATATCCAACGAGACTGCCGGTGACAGCGCAATGGACAGGGCTATCGCCGCACCTGCGACGAGACTGAGTACCAGGACCGCTGACCAGCGCTCGACTTCGCCTAACAGCGCCAGTGCTGAGGCGAGTATCAAGCCAAAAAAGAAAGCCCAGAGCGGCACCGGATGATACTCCAGTAGCCAGGACACCACTTGTGCCAGCGAAAAAATACTGGTGGCGATACCGGCAAGAAGCGCCAACAGGAATGCACCGTTGACATGCTCCCAGGCACCGGCAATATCCAGTTGCAAGAGCTTTCCCAGCAGCTTCAGGTCGAAGGCGCGAATACTCGTCAACAACGTGTCATAGATACCCGTGATAAACGCCATGGTGCCCCCGGACACTCCCGGCACGATATCTGCAGCACCCATCAGCAACCCGCGCAGAAATATGCCTGCACTGGAAGGGGACACTACTTCGTTTTCCCGGGACGCAACGGCACGAAGAAAACGGCCTCGACGATTTCGGTTTCGTAACCCTCGTGAGTACGTGTGATCACCTGCAGGTGTTGCCGTTCTTTCCCCACAGGAATGACCATGCGACCGCCGGTAGCCAACTGGGACAGCAGATCCTCGGGAATACGTTCTGGCGCTGCCGTCACGACGATGCCATCAAAGGGACTGCACGCCTCCCACCCCATGCCACCGTCCGCGTGGTTCATCTGGACGTTGCGCAGCTTGAGCTGACGCATGCGCTGGCGCGCCTTCTGTTGCAGGGCCTTGATACGTTCCACGCTATACACTTCACCCACCAGTTGCGCCAGCACTGCTGTCTGGTACCCGGAGCCGGTGCCAATCTCCAGTACGCGCGAGCGCGGCCCCTCCGCCAGCAGCAGTTCCGTCATCCGCGCCACCACATAAGGTTGCGACAGGGTTTGCTGGAAACCGATCGGCAGGGCAACATCCTCGTACGCGCGATGCGCCATCGCCTCATCAAGAAAAAGATGGCGCGGCGTGACGCGCATGACATCCAGCACGTCTGGATTACGGATGCCCTGCTCGACCAGCCGCTGCACCAAGCGCTCCCGGGTCCGCTGGGACGTCATCCCAATCCCGTGAAGGTCAATCCTGTTCACTACTGATACCACTCTCTCTATATCCTTCTTTGTACTGCACGAACTCGGCCAGCAGCGCCGTGGCGTAACTGCCAGCACTCAGTGAAAACTCCAGTTGCAGGGCGCCATCATCACAAAACTGCCAGCAAAAGTCATCCGCCAGCAGACGCGTTGGGCGCCAGGCCAATTCCAGGCCCGAAGCTTCCAGAAAATCACAGATATCGCGGCAGTCGGCCGGGCAATCCGCCTGCTGCAAGCCGCTCCTGGCAGCGATACCAGCCTGCCCCCGCCCCCACAAGGGTAGGCCGGGGTGAATATCCGCAGCGGCTGCACGTGCGCGAATATCGTCGGTGACCTCCTCGCAGGTGAAGTGACTCCGCGTCCCCTGCAACATACATACATCACCCGGCAGCACCTGGTTCCAGTCGCCGCGCTCTACCCGCAACGCGAGCATGCGATTAAACACATAGGCGCGCAGCGCCGAGAAGTACAAGCTGCGCTTCTGCCGGGAAATGCGCCGCCCCCCACGCATCCAGCGCCGGGCCTGTTCCAGCGTCGAGCCACCGCGACCAAAACGCTGCTCACCAAAATAGTTGGGGGCACCTGCCGTCTGCAACGTCTGCAGGCGCTGTTCCAGCGCGGCCCGCTCCCCGGTCAGTTCCCGCAGTACCAGCGTGAAACGGTTGGCGCGATGCACCCCGCGCCTGAGTTTGCGCGCGTGGCGCTCAATCGCCAGCACATCTATATCACCATCGGCCTCCAACGCGCGCCAGTCGGGCTCTTCGCGACCCGCCATGCCCACGCTGAGCCACTGCCTTGTCACTGCATTGCGGTCTTTGAGGCCGCTGTAACCAATATCTCGCAACGGCACCGAGCTGAGCTCGGATACCCGCTGCAGCAAATCTGCACTGTTGAGCTGCCTCTTTTGCAGATACAGAAAACAGTGCTCACCCTCTCCGCACAACTCAAAGCCCAGGTGCTCACTGACCTGGAAATCCTCGGGTTGGCAGCGAATAAGGGCGCTACCCGGAAGCTGTCCCCAAACGCCGGGCCACTGCTGCATCATGGCTGTGCGGGCTGCAACAACACCACCGCGTGGGCGGCGATACCCTCCCGACGTCCGGTAAACCCGAGAGTTTCCGTGGTGGTGGCTTTTACATTTACCTGCGCTGTGGTGGCCCCGAGATCGGCCGCCAGATTGTTTCGCATATCCGCTATGTGGGGAGCCATTCTCGGCTCCTGCGCCACCAGCGTGGCATCGAGATTTCCCAGTACCCAGCCACCGCGTTGTGCGATTTGCATGACGCGGCGCAGCAACTCTCGACTGTCGATTCCGGCATTGGCGGGATCGGTATCGGGAAAATGTTGCCCGATATCACCCTCACCAAGAGCACCCAACAGCGCATCGCAGACCGCGTGAACCAGGACATCCCCATCGGAGTGCGCCACCAGGCCACGATCGTGCGGAATACGCACCCCGCCCAGCACCAGGGCGTCGCCCGGTCCGAAGCGGTGCACATCATAGCCGTGTCCTATACGCATCTGCATCCGCCCCCGACAGCAACGCTCATGCTGCACCACCGACGGACGCCTGCAGGTACCAGGCTGCCAACGGCAGATCCTCGGGCACCGTCACCTTCAGGTTCCCCGCGGGCCCGACAACCAGCTGCACCGGATAGCCGGCAAGCTCCATCGCCGAGGCCTCATCGGTTACTGCCGACCCCCGCGCAAGCGCCTGCGAGAGGGCGCGACGCAATTCCTCAAGGCGAAACATTTGCGGCGTCTGCGCCCGCCACAGGGTCGTCCTGTCCAGTGTGCGTTCTACCAACGCATCCCCAGAGGCCTGTTTAACCGTGTCCACAATGGGTTCGGCCAGTATCCCACCGGTATCCCGTTCGATAACCGCCCGGATAAGCGCGTCTATATCGGTGGCCTGCAGGCAGGGGCGCGCCGCATCGTGCACCAGCACCCAGTCCTGTGGGCCCGCCCGCCCGGACAGCGCGTCCAGGCCCGCCAGCACCGAGTCGCTGCGTTGCTCGCCGCCCGGAACAGTCTGTACCCGTGCATCCTGGATAACAGGCAGTTGCTGCGCCCTTGTGTCCTGCGGATGCAGCGCAACAACGACTCCGGCAATACGTTCGCAGGCCAACAGCGCACGCAAACTGTGTTCGAGCAGCGTGGCGCCGGCGACCTGCAAGTATTGTTTTGGCAGCTCAGCACCCATGCGAGCGCCAATGCCGGCGGCGGGCAGCACAGCCCAGCATCGCGGTTCCTGCGTGGCCGGGATATCGGCGCTCACTGCTGTCCTTCCGGCTGAGGCTTGGGGGCGTCAATAATCTGGTAGAACGTTTCACCCTCACGGACCAGTCCCAGTTGCTCACGGGCGCGCTGTTCCACACCTTTCTTACCTGTCTGGAGTTCCAGTACCTCGCGCTCCAGAACCGCATTGCGCGCCTCCAACTCGGCGTTGATACGTGTCTGCTCCTCGATCTGGAGCTCCAGGCGATGCTTCTCAGCGAAGCTACCATCGGCAAACCACAGGCGGTATTGCATGATGCCCAGCAGTATTAGCAATGTCAGCAACAGCCAGCGCAAATGTCAGCCCTTCAGTGACGCGAAAATTCTGCCATACCGCGGTATGGCGCATTTCCTTTCAACTCAGCTTCGATACGCAACAGCCGGTTGTACTTGGCAACACGGTCGGAGCGGCACAGCGAGCCGGTTTTAATCTGGCCCGCGGCGGTGGCCACCGCCAGGTCGGCAATCGTGGTGTCCTCGGTTTCGCCGCTGCGATGGGAAATGACTGCGGTGTAACCGGCAGCTTTCGCCATGGCAATCGCGTCCAGGGTTTCTGACAGGCTGCCGATCTGGTTGAACTTGATCAGAATGGAGTTGGCCACGCCCTTATCGATGCCCTCCTTGAGAATTTTTGTATTGGTCACAAACAGGTCATCCCCTACCAGCTGTACCTTGTCGCCAATCTTGTCGGTCAGCAGCTTCCAGCCGTCCCAGTCCGACTCATCCAGCCCGTCCTCAATAGAAATAATGGGGTGGCTGGCTGCGAGATCCGCCAGGTAGTCCGTGAAAGCGGCACTGCTGAATTGTTTACCCTCGCCGGCCAGATCGTACAGGCCGTCACGGTAGAATTCGGACGCCGCGCAATCCAGTGCCAGCGTAATGTCCTTGCCGAGCGTGTAGCCCGCCTTGCCTACCGCATCGGCTATCGCTTCCAGCGCGGCCTCGTTGGAGGGCAGGTTGGGTGCGAAACCACCCTCGTCACCGACCGCCGTATTCAGGCCCCGGGCAGACAATACCTTTTTCAACTGGTGAAAGATTTCCGCACCAGCCCGCAGACCTTCGGCGAAGCTGGAGGCCCCCACCGGCTGCACCATAAACTCCTGGATATCGACATTGTTGTCGGCGTGCTCACCCCCATTGAGAATATTCATCATCGGCACCGGCATGGTAAACGCGGAGGTACCGTTAATATCCGCGATATGCTGGTAAAGCGGTATTTTGCGCGCGAGCGCGGCAGCCTTTGCCGCCGCGAGGGAAACGGCGAGAATAGCATTGGCC
>JAGRIK010000225.1 GCA_020443325.1 Halioglobus sp. | reverse complement strand
GATATATATAAGAGTTATTGTTGTAGTAATTATTAGGGCGGCCTCTGCTTGTGGAGAAAACGATTTTCCCAAACAAAATCAACATTTTAACGAAATGAAAAGTGATAGGAGTGCAGCTGTAACGACTGGTTGGAAACTGTGACCAGCACGTGCATGAAACTGCGATAGATGTGGATGGTTTTATCGGCAACGAGCCGTCGGTGAATAACAGGTAAATTTATGCGCTGGTTGTTCAGGGCATGTAAAAGTTTTTTACACAGCGGGATATTTTATGGAAGGTGCAGGTGACCAGCTTGTTAAACAAGTTTGTATAGCGTGTGGATAGATTTACTGTTCTGTATAGCCTGTTGAAAACATGTGGTCTTGTTGCTACCAACAGTGGACGCTCGCTGCAGATATCATTTGCCGATACAAAAGCTCGAGAAGATCGCCCCCAGCAGTTCGTCGCTGCTGACTGCGCCAGTGATTTCTCCCAGGCTTTGCTGGCAGAGCCGCAAATCTTCAGCGAGTAATTCTCCGGCGCCGGAGTGGATCAATTGGGATTGACCACTCACAAGGTAACTTTTCGCCTGCTCAAGTGCTTGCAGGTGGCGGCGCCTGGCGCTGAAGTTTCCCTCTGCGCCATCGTTGTAACCCATGCAGGTTTTCAAATGGTGTTTTAGTAAGTCTATCCCGGCCCCTGTTTTTGCTGACAGATGGACGACAGTGTTAGTACCGTGCAGGGTGATTTCCGGTTGGTGGTTGGTAAGGTCGCATTTATTGCTGACAATAGTGACGGGGATATCACGTAGTTTTGGGTGTTTTTCGAGCGGAAAAATTTCCGCACTGTTCAAAACGTCGCCCACAGTTTGGCGGTTGTCGATTACCAGAAGGATTCTGTCGGCTGATTCAATTTCTGCCCATGCGCGGCGTATCCCTTCCTGCTCTATCACGTCATCGCTGTCACGCAATCCGGCTGTATCGACGATGTGCAATGGCATACCGTCAATCTGTATGCGTTCCCGGAGGACATCGCGAGTCGTGCCCTCTATCGCTGTTACGATGGCAGTGTCCTGTCCGGACAGGGCATTTAATAAGCTGGATTTTCCCGCATTGGGTTTACCGGCAATAACAAGTTTCATACCCTCCTGTAACAGGCTTCCCTGTTTGGCTTCATCTGTTACGGCGATAAATTGTTGGAGAATATTTTCGAGTTGCGAGCGGACCTGACTGTTATTGAGGAAGTCTATTTCCTCCTCGGGAAAGTCTATTGCAGCCTCCACAAATACCCGTAGTTCCGTAACCTGCGTGACCAGGGTATTGATCTTGTCTGAGAACACTCCCTGTAGGGAGCGACTGGCATTTAGCGCAGCCTGCTTGGTCGAACTATTGATAAGATCCGCAATGGCTTCAGCTTGTGCTAGATCAATCTTGTTGTTGAGATAGGCCCGTTGTGAGAATTCCCCTGGAGCGGCCTGGCGCGCACCTAAACTGCATGCCAGCTGGACGATAAGATCCAGGATAACTGGTCCGCCATGGGCTTGCAGTTCCACCGTGTCTTCGCCGGTGAACGAATCAGGACCCGGGAAGAAAAGACAGATCCCGGTGTCCAGGGTGCTGCCTGACTCATCTCGGAAAGCACAGTAATGTGCATGACGTGCCTGCAGGGTCTTACCTGTGATTGCCGCAGCAATTGCCACTGACTTATCACCCGACAGCCGGATGATGCCAATACCCCCGTGGCCAGGAGCAGTAGCAATCGCAACAATCGTGTCCTGGTCCATGGGGTATATCCTCCCTACACCAGAATTACCCGGGAACCTACGCCTTTGACCCCGCCTTCTCGATTTGCCGGGTAATAACGTATTGCTGAGCCATGGACAGGAGGTTATTCACTACCCAGTACAACACCAGTCCGGCTGGAAACCACAGGAAGAAGAAGGTGAACATCACTGGCATCCACTGCATGATTTTTGCTTGCATTGGATCGGGTGGAGGCGGGTTGAGTTTTTGCATAAAGTACATGCTGGCTCCCATAATCAATGGGAGTACAAAATAGGGATCCATTACCGACAGATCCTTGATCCAGAGAATAAAGGGTGCCTGTCGTAATTCAACGCTTTCCATCAACATCCAGTAAAGACCAATAAAAACGGGCATTTGCACTAGGATGGGAAGGCAGCCACCCATCGGATTGATCTTTTCTTTCTTGTAGAGCTCCATCATAGCCTGCGACTGTTTTTGCTTGTCGTCAGCGAACTCTTCGCGCAATGCTACCAGTTTTGGTTGGACGCGACGCATATTGGCCATAGATCGGTAAGAGGCCGCTGACAATTTGAAGAAGGCCGCTTTAATCATTACGGTCAGCAGGATGATCGCAACACCCCAGTTACCTACCAGTGCGTGAATTTTGGTCAGTAGCCAGAACAGTGGCTGTGCAATCCACCACAGGAAGCCATAGTCGACACTGAGATCGAGGTAAGGAGATATTTCCTTGAGTCGATATTGGTCTTTCGGCCCGGCGTAAAAGTCCGCTCCCAACTCGCCAGACTTTCCTGGATCCAGCATCAGCGCCGGACCGGTAAAGCCGGCAATGTTGAAACCCGTGGATGTTACTCGTGCACTGTAGTTGTAGCTCTGATCCGGTTTGGGTATCCACGCGCTGAGGAAATAGTGCTGGATCATCGCGATCCAGCCACCGGGAAGTTGGGCCTTGAATGGCTCTTCGGCGAGGTCCTCAAAGGTAAACTTGGTAAACCTGTCGTCCGGTTGTGTCACTGCCACGCCGAGGAAGGGGTGCATGCCCATCGCATTTGTGGTCGCAGACGGTGGCGGCCCACTGCCTCGTTTTATCTGGCCGAACAGGTTGGCCTGCCATCGTTGTGAGCTGTTGTTCTCAATCAAATAGCTGATTTTAATCAGGTAGTCTCCGCGAGTCAGGGTCAATCGCTTGATCACTTTGACGTCACCATCACCCTGCCAGTGCAGATCTACTACCAGTTCGTCCTGGCCTTTCTCCAGATTGAATCGGGGAGCGGAGGCGCTGAATTTTGCGCGGCCATTGCTATCTATACCATTGGGTCCGATCAGGCCGCTTTGGGCGACGTAGATCAGCGATTTGTTGTCCTCCAGCAGCACATAGGGTTTGTCAGGGTTATCCAACTCGGCGAGATACTTTGGTAATGACAGCTCAATAATATCCCCGCCATGCAAATCAACAGCCAGCTGAAGAACATCCGTATAAATTTGAATGACGTTGCTGCTATTGTCTGCAGTTGGCGCAGGAGGTGTGACCTCGGCCCCAGTGTGATCTGGCGCTACTGGAATATCTTCCTGGTTGGCGATGTGATTTGCATCGGGCAAGGCTGGAGCGACATTTTCCCCTGTTGGGTCCAGGCGGGAAGCTTCCTGCACGGTAGAAGCCGACTTGCCATCCGTGAAGGCGACCCACTCTGTGAGCAGCATAAAAGAAAGTACGCCTATGGCGCCGATGAGCAGTGTACGTTGCAAATCCATAATAAGAGAGTCTGTGGCTTAGTGAGAATGCGAACAGGGCGGGACAGGATCTTCGCCGCCCTCATGCCAGGGGTGACAGCGGCCTATGCGCATGATGGCCAGATAAGTACCTTTAATAACGCCATGTGTCGCGATGGCTTCCTGCGCGTAAGTAGAGCAACTCGGGTAAAACCGGCAGTGGTTTCCAAGGAACGGACTCAGGCAGGCTTTGTAGCAGGAAATGAAAATGATCAACAGACGACGCATTAGGAGTCCTGATTGATATTGGGTGGGGCGTTATTGATGTGGCGAACCAGTTTTTGCCACTGCTGCCGCAATATAGAGGATAGTTCGGCATTATCCAACTGCCCGATACCTCGCCGGGCTAAAAGAACCACATCGATAGAGGGTTCACTATCCGGTAGATTGCGGAATACCTCCCGTGCTATTCGTTTGATCCGATTGCGATCCACAGCCAACCGAACGTTTTTCTTGGCTATCACTAAACCCAGGCGATGCCCGGGTCCAGTGTTGATTTTAGCCAGTAGCAATAGGTGCTGGTGTGAGGCTCGCGCGTCGGGATCTTCAAATACCCTGCCGTAGTCTTTGGCGTTGAGTAAGCGCTTTGCTTTGCTGAATCTGGTGTCCGTTGCCAGGCCGCCCAATCTGCAACTCTATGCGGACAGACGCTTGCGACCTTTGGCACGGCGGCGATTCAAAACGTGGCGACCACCCTTTGTGGCCATCCGTGAGCGAAACCCGTGTGTGCGCTTGCGCTTCAATACGCTGGGCTGAAATGTTCTTTTCATAGCTTGGTTCCAGATAAACAGAGTGAACGGGAGATTACCCAAAGCGGCAGATGCCGCGTGGTTTACCCCAGCCCGAAAAAAGGGTGGCTATTCTATGTAAATGCGCTGTCTAATTCAACGCTTATCAGGGTCTTTTTCAGTGCAGCGGTACAAGCGTTGAAATGGCGGTACAGGTGAGAGATTGGGTATCAAATTCCGGAATTACCCGCTGTAGCCCGGATGCAGGGTTTGCGCACCTTTACGGCTTCCACACACAACTTCTCAAAAAGATATCTACAAGTTATACACAGGAAAAACTATTCAGGGAAGAATTTCGCCTGATCGGCTAATAATCAACCAGAAGTTTAATAAACTATTGAAATTTATAAGAAAAAAAATTTTGGATCATCCGCTTTTATTTGTGGATAACTCGGCAAAACAGGGGTATGATTCGGTCACTCGCCAGGCGTAGATGCCGGGCAATAATATAATTGTTATCTTCCATTAGTTTTTGTAAAGCCCGGGTGTCCTACCCAGCTTTAAGGGGTTACTTTTGCCTGAAGCAGTATGGCAGAAATGTGTCAATCGTTTGCGTGATGAATTGCCGTCACAGCAGTTCAATACCTGGATTCGACCACTTCAAGCGAGCACTGACGACCGATCGTTGACGCTTTTCGCGCCAAACCGGTTTATCAAGGATTTTGTGGCCGAAAAGTACTCGGAACGCATTTTTGAGCTGGTTCGGGAGTTTCAGCCCGAGGAGCAGTTTGACGTTGCCCTGGAGATAGGTGCATCCAACCCGGCAGGGCGGCGCATGGATCCAGAAGAGATGCCACCGGTGGGGCAAATTCCGCCACCGGTGCAGTCCGTAAATCACAACAGCTTTTCGCAACGCACACCGTCTGGCAGCGGCACAGTCGCGCCAGTGGTTGCCCCCGCCAGGCCGGCGATAGTGGCTTCCAGCGGAGTTGAAGTTGAAGGTGCGGTGCAGCACTCGCATCATCTGTTCGAGAATTACACGTTTGGCAGTTTCGTTGAGGGTAAATCCAACCAGCTTGCCCTGGCGGCCGCTCAACAGGTTGCAGAGAATCCTGGTAACTCCTATAACCCCCTGTTTTTATACGGTGGGGTTGGTCTTGGGAAAACACATTTGATGCACGCCGTGGGTAACGCACTGAAAGCGCAGAACCCGGAGGCTAAAGTGGTTTACCTTCACTCGGAGCGTTTTGTTGCCGATATGGTAAAGGCGCTGCAGTTGAATGCCATCACTGACTTCAAACGCTATTACCGCTCTGTCGATGCACTGCTGATCGATGACATCCAGTTTTTCGCGAAGAAGGATCGGTCTCAGGAGGAGTTTTTCCACACATTCAACGCGCTTCTTGAAGGTGGGCAGCAGATGATACTCACCTGTGATCGCTACCCCAAGGAAATTGACGGACTGGAGGAGCGGCTCAAGTCGCGTTTTGGTTGGGGTCTTACTGTCGCGGTAGAGCCGCCGGAACTGGAAACGCGTGTCGCGATCCTGATGAAAAAGGCGTCCGAGGCGAATATTGATCTGCCGCCGGACGCAGCGTTTTTCATTGCACAACGCATCCGCTCCAACGTGCGGGAACTCGAGGGCGCTTTGAAACGCGTGATAGCGAGTGCGCGGTTTGTCGGGCGAGCGATTGATATTGACCTGATAAAGGAAAGCCTCAAAGACCTGCTGGCACTGCAGGCGAGGCAGGTGAGTATGGATAATATCCAGCGAACGGCTGCGGAGTACTACAAGATCAAAATAGCAGATATGATGTCACGCCGGCGCAGTCGATCGGTCGCCAGGCCCCGACAGATGGCCATGGCCTTGTCGAAGGAATTGACCAACCATAGCCTGCCTGAAATCGGGGATAGTTTTGGTGGCAGAGATCACACGACAGTTCTTCATGCATGTCGTAAAATCAAGGAACTTCGGGAAACGAACTCCGATATTCGAGAAGATTACAAGAATCTACTAAGAACACTGACTACTTGAAAACAAACATTGGTTTTATGCACTAGCATATGTGAAGGGAAAACACCTCTATGAAGTTCAGTATTTCACGGGATAGCCTGGTCAAGTCATTAAATCTCGTGGCGGGCGTGGTAGAGCGCCGCCAAACCCTGCCGATTCTGGCGAATGTGCTGCTCGTTCTGGAGGAAGATCGCCTTTCCCTGACTGGTACCGACCTGGAAGTGGAATTGGTGGGCCGGGTACAACTGGCCACAGCTGGAGACTCCGGTGAAATTACCGTCCCGGCGCGCAAGCTGCTGGATATTTGTAAATCGCTGCCCGAGGGTAGCGATATTGATATCACGGCGAAGGAAAGCAAGGTCACCGTGAAGTCCGGGCGCAGCCGTTTTACGCTTTCAACCCTGCCGGCAAGGGAATTCCCCAATGTTGAAGACAGCATCGGAACGCATCAGCTGACTTTGAAACAGGGCCAGCTGCGGCGGTTGATCGATCGTACTGGTTTTGCGATGGCGCAGCAGGACGTCCGCTATTATTTGAACGGCATGCTGTGGGAGATCGACGGCAAGCAGCAACTGCGAGTGGTTGCCACCGACGGTCATCGCCTGGCTATGTGTACCCTGCCAGAGAAAGTAAAGGTCAATGGCGAGGGGGGTGCGCAGGTGATTCTCCCCCGCAAGGGTGTTCTGGAGTTGGCTCGTTTGCTGATGGACGATGAGGAGGAGATAGCGATCGTTATAGGCAGTAACCATATCAGGGCGGCAACCGAGAACTTCACGTTTACCTCCAAGCTCGTCGATGGCAAATTTCCCGATTACCAGAGGGTATTGCCCCGCTCTCCTGACAAAATATTGATGGGCTCCCGCCAGGAGTTGCGCCAGGCGTTTACGCGTACGGCTATTCTCTCGAACGAGAAATACCGTGGGGTACGCTTGAAGCTGACCCAGGACACCCTGGATATCGTGGCCAACAACCCCGAACAGGAAGAGGCGGAAGAAACCGTTTCCGTCGAGTTTTCAGGAGAACCCCTCGAAATAGGGTTCAATGTCAGCTATTTGCTCGATGTTTTGGGTGTGCTCAGTGGTGAGCAGGTCAAACTATCGCTCGCTGACCCCAATAGCAGCGCGCTGTTGGAGGAGTCTGAGGCCGGGGATTCCCTGTACGTTGTCATGCCGATGCGCCTTTAAGAGAGCGCTTTCTAATCAAACACAGGTCGCAACCGGGTTTATTGCAGCAGGTCGGGCAAACCCGGGCTGAGCGGCTGAATCTCCAGCATTAATGTGGCGCTTTCCCAGTTACAGATAAATCATGTAAGAAACCTGCAGCAGGTCAGGTTGCAGGGCTTACAGAAGGTCAATGTTTTTTTCGGTTCGAACGGAAGCGGAAAAACCAGTGTATTGGAAGCAATACATCTACTGGGCATGGCGCGCTCTTTCCGTGGTACCAGTGTCAAGAGCCTGATAACACACGATACGCCCGCATGTACGGTGTTTGGCGTAAGTTCCAGAGGGAGAGGTGAGCGCGCGTCCGGGGCTGGTCTGCCAATGGGTGTGCAACGAAGTCGCAGCGGGGAGGCGCAGATCAAGATAGGCGGCAAACCGGTGCGAACGGTCGCAGAGTTGGCTGCACAGCTACCCTTGCAAGTGATAACCGCGGAAAGCTTTGGTTTGCTGACCGGGCCGCCGGGAGGCCGGCGCCAGTATCTGGACTGGGGTGTGTTCCACGTGGAACAACAATTTTTTGGGCAATGGCAGCGATTCCAAAGGTGTATAAAACAACGCAATAATCTGCTGCGTCGTGGTAAAATCGCCGACCATGAGCTGGCTGTCTGGACGCGCGACCTGGCGCAGTCTGGCGAGGCGATAAACGCGTACAGGAAGGACTATTTCGCGATTTTGTCTCCGCGTTTCAAGGAGATAATGGCAAGATTGGCACCATCCCTTGACGCGTTGGAACTGCGTTACCAGCAGGGTTGGGACCGGCAACTGGGCTATCTGGAGGCGCTTCAACAGGGCTACAGTACCGATACGGAGCAGGGTTATACCCACTCGGGTCCGCAGCGGGCAGATGTCCGGGTGCTGTCGGGCGGTCATTTGGCTGCAGAAACGTTGTCGAGGGGCCAGCAGAAGCTGGTTGTCTGCGGCCTCAAGTTGGCCCAGGGCCAGCTAATGGCGCAGCTCGGTGCACGCGGTAAGTGCACTTATTTGATTGATGACCTGCCGTCCGAACTGGATCGCGAGCATAGCCTGTTGGTGTGCGAGTTGTTGGATTCTATGGACACGCAGGTATTTATTACCTGTATCGCCCAGGAGGAGATTCGGTCAGTTTGGCCGAAAATGAGCGAGTTGACGATGTTCCACGTGGAACACGGTAACGTAACACGGCATCCCCTGGATTGACGCGGGTGTGTTTAGAGACTTTGAATTCACAGAAAGCCATATAGAGAGTGATTGTCTATGAGCAATGATTATGATTCATCCAGCATCAAAGTGCTTAAGGGGCTGGACGCCGTCCGCAAACGCCCCGGGATGTATATCGGGGATACAGATGACGGCTCGGGCCTGCATCACATGGTCTTTGAGCTGGTGGACAATTCAATCGATGAGGCCCTTGCCGGCCATTGTTCGAAGATCAATATTGTCATTCACCCGGATGAGTCTGTTTCTGTCAGCGACAACGGCAGGGGTATTCCGACAGAGATGCACGACGAGGGGGTTTCTGCCGCGCAGGTTATTATGACCGTGCTCCACGCGGGTGGTAAGTTTGATGACAACAGCTACAAAGTGTCCGGCGGCCTGCATGGTGTCGGTGTTTCGGTGGTAAACGCGTTGTCTGAGCACCTGGTATTGACGATCCGTCGCCAGGGCAAAATGTTTGAGCAGGTTTACCGGCACGGTGTACCCGATGCGCCCCTGGCGGAAATTGGCGTAACGGAATCGACAGGCACAACGGTGCGATTCAAGCCCTCTGTCGCCACCTTTACCAATATCGAATTCCATTTTGAGCAGCTGGCGAAACGCCTGCGCGAACTGGCCTTCCTGAATTCCGGCGTATTCATAAACCTGAAGGATGAGCGCAGCGGAAAAGAGGAGACCTACCAGTACGAGGGGGGCCTCAAAGCCTTTGTCGACTATCTCAACCTGAATAAGTCCGTGATTAACAAGCCTTTTCACTTTCAGCTCGATACTGACGATGGTATTGGGGTTGAGGTGGCGCTGCAGTGGAACGACACATTCCAGGAGAATGTTCTTTGCTATACCAACAATATCCCGCAGCGCGATGGTGGTACGCACCTGGTTGGCTTCAGGACAGCGCTGACTCGCTGCCTGAACACCTATATTGAAAAGGAGGGCCTGGCGAAAAAAGCGAAGGTCAATACAACTGGCGATGACGCGCGGGAAGGCCTGACAGCGATTATTTCCGTGAAAGTGCCAGACCCCAAGTTTTCCTCACAGACAAAGGACAAGCTGGTCTCCTCCGAGGTGAAGACAGCCGTTGAGCAGGCGATGAACGCACAGCTTAATGACTACCTGATGGAAAACCCCGCCGAGGCCAAATCCGTTGTGGGGAAAATGCTGGATGCCGCGAGGGCACGAGAGGCAGCCCGCAAGGCGCGGGATATGACACGGCGCAAGGGCGCGCTGGACATCGCCGGCCTGCCCGGCAAACTGGCGGACTGTCAGGAAAAAGACCCGGCATTGTCCGAGATCTACCTTGTGGAGGGTGATTCCGCTGGCGGCTCTGCAAAACAGGGCCGCAACCGCAAATACCAGGCGATTCTTCCGCTCAAGGGTAAGATTCTCAACGTGGAGAAAGCGCGGTTCGACAAAATGCTGGGCTCTGCTGAAGTGGGTACGATTGTCACTGCGCTGGGCTGTGGAATCGGCAAGGAAGAGTTCAATGCGGATAAACTGCGCTACCACAGCATTATCATCATGACAGACGCGGATGTAGATGGGTCCCATATTAGAACCCTATTACTGACGTTCTTTTTCCGGCAAATGCGGGAACTGGTCGACCGCGGCCACATCTTCATCGCCCAGCCGCCGCTGTACAAGATCGCCAAGGGCAAGCAGCACCAGTACCTGAAAGATGACGATGCGTTGGACCAGTACCTGACGCAATCTGCGCTGGAGAGCGCATCGGTCTTTGTTAACCCCGACGCACCGGCCATTTCCGGCGGCGCCCTTGAAGACCTGGTCAAGCGCTACCGTACGGTGGAGGCTACGATCAACCGCCTGAGCCGGTTGTATGCGAAAAATGTGCTTTGGGAGATGGTGTATGGCACATCGCTTTCACTGGAAGAGATGCGGGATGAACAAACCGTCCTGGCATTTTGTGAACAACTGAATGCGCGGATGGAAACAGTCGCGGAAAAAGGCAGCGTGCATACAGTGGTTGTGCGCAAGGACCAGGAGCGCCAGCTCTACTTCCCCGTCGTGAAGCTTCTCGCGCACGGCGTAGAGTCAGAAACGGAATATCACCACGAGTTTTTCTCGTCCGGCGAATACCGCAGCCTGATCGCACTCGGTGAAACACTGAATACGCTGATTGATGAGGACGGCTACTTCCAGCGCGGTGACAAGGTTCTGCAAACCCGCAGCTTTGCCGAAGGACTGGACTGGCTGATGACGGAAGCGCGCAAGGGTTACAACATCCAGCGCTACAAAGGCCTCGGGGAAATGAACCCCGAGCAGCTGTGGGAAACGACGATGGATCCCGAGGTGCGCCGCATGCTCAAGGTTACGATTGAGGATGCCATTGCCGCTGACCAGATTTTTACCACGTTGATGGGTGATCATGTTGAGCCGCGGCGGGAGTTTATAGAGCAGAACGCGCTGTCAGTGGCTAACCTCGATATTTAAACTGGCGACAGCGTGTGTTGTATTTGTGCCCGCAGGTTGAGTGCTCTGCGGGCACATTTTAAAACTTGCTTGTCACTTCTTCGTGCCTGCCACACTTATTACGGAGCGGTGTAACGTTTTATAGCGCTGGCTCAAAAATCGCCGCTCCACAAAATAATAAAACGGGTAGGTGAGCACCAGCGTGCTCAATATGGTCACCAGCCCCAGGCCGATGCTGTCTGCGTTAAAGAGCTGGCTCGCGAACATAAAGGGCAGCGCAAAGAGCTTGAGGTGTAGCAGGTAGACGGAGTAGGACATCGCACCCAGAACCAGCCAGGGCTCCAGCAGAATATACACCAGCCAACTGTTGCTGCGCTTCAGGCGCTGTAATACCAGCTCCAAATCAGAATACAGCCAAAGCAATGCGCCAAAGATGGAGGCGAACGCCAGGAACTGCGTGCGTATTTGAATGGGGTGTATGTAGGCCGCGTAGGCCAGCGTTATCGCGGTGAAGACGACCAGTAGCATCACGTTGCGCGCGGAGTTTATATGTAGCTCGATGCCATTCCTGTGTAGATAAGCCAGGAGAATCCCAACCGAAAATGCCGGCCAGTAGTGCAGGAACAATCCGTAATTTACGCTATTGGGTATGATGATCAGCAGCAGCGATACCAGCGTCACCAGCGCTATCGCGTGGCGATAATATCTGCCAAGGCACAGCGCGATGAATACAACGAGATAGAACTGGAACTCAATCGCCAGCGTCCAGTAGACCGTGTTTATACCGGCAAACTCATGGGCCAAATCATTGGTGTTTGCCCAGAATACCTTTGTGAGTAGCACGATGTTGAGCCATTCGCCCGGGTTGTATCTGGTGAGCAGGCTCTCTGGAAGGGTATATTGCCCCGTCTTGAAACTGCTCAGCAGTTCCAGCCCGTAAGGCAGCAAAAGCACCAGCAGCAGCGATGCCCAGTAGGTGAGATAGATTCGCCGGAACCGGTTCCTCAGGAATACCAGCGGCGCCCTGTTTGCGTTGCGGCTGGACTCGGCAGCAAACGTAATGACGTATCCCGAAATAACGAAAAACATCGGGACCCCCAGATGGCCAAAGGACGCGATACTGGCAATAAGCGGGGATGGTGTGGCAAAGAGACTTTGCAGATGAAACAGGAACACCCAGAGGCAGGCCAAACCGCGCGCTAGATCCAGCAGCAATACCACCGCCTGGCCCTTATATGCTGTTCTTCGCGACTATAGGGCCGCCTTCGTTTTCCAGCGTGTCCGCCTCCTCCAACCGGGGTAATTCGGCCCCTTCATCCTGGGCGCCTGCAATGGTTTCCAGGCGATCATTTTCGATGTCATCATGGATGGCCTCCAGCGAGGCCATCTCCTTATTGGCTTTTGCCGAGAGCTGCTGGAAGCGCTCTACCTTGCCGTGCAGTCCCTGCTTGCCAACCAGGCCGGTGATGGTTTCATTGTAGTGATTGTTGGCGGCCCGCAATGTGTTCCCCAGTTTGTTCAGCCGTTCTGCGACCAGGCAGACCTGGTTGTAGATATCCCCTGCCCTGCTGCTGATTTCCTTGGCCTCCCTGTTGCCCTGTTCGATCATCCACAGGTTGGCTACTGTCCGCAGAATGGGCATCAATGTGGTATGTGACACCATAATGACGCCTTTCTTGTAGCCGTAATTGAACAATTCCTTGTTGTGTTTCATGGCTTCGATGTAGGCCGGCTCAATGGGCATAAACATCAGGACAAAGTCGGGGCTGCCTATGCCGAGCAGGTTGGCGTAATTTTTGGAGGCCAGGTCGTCGATATGATTCCGCACGGCCTGCGCGTGTGCATTGAGCGCCTCGGTACAGGCCTCGTCGGTATCGGCGGCGATGGCCCGGTCGTAGTCCACGAGTGAGACCTTGCTGTCGATAACGATATTCTTGCTGTCGGGCAGCTTGATGATGAAATCCGGCAGCTTACGCTTGCCCTCCTGGTCCCGAAACGTGGCCTGGGATTCGTAGTGCTCTCCAGCCTGCAGGCCGGCCAGTTCCAGCGTTCGCTGCAGCTGTGCCTCGCCCCAGTTCCCGGCGGTTTTCTTGTCGCCCTTGAGTGCCATGGTCAGGTTGCTGGCCTGGCTGTTCATCTCCAGTCCGACTTCCAGCACCCTCTGGATCTCCTTCTCTAAAGCGGTGTTCCCGCGCAATGATTCTGAATGCACCTCGTTGATACGTGTCTGGAAGCCAGTGATCTGCTCGCGAAAGGGCTTTAACAGTGCCTCAAGCGAGGCCTGGCTGGTCGAGGTAAAGCTTTTCCCCTTGTCTTCAAAAATCCGGTTGGCCAGGTTCTCAAACTCCTTCTTGAGGTTCTCGCGTGTTTCGTTCAACAGCGTGATTTGTTCCAGGTGCCGGTCCTCGCGCTCAAGCTGTTGCGTCTTCAGTTGCGCGTGCTCCTGCAGTGTTTTGTTGAGCTGTTGGTGCATGGCCGCGAGTTCGGCTTTCAGGGTATTCAGTTCATGCTGGTTTGCCTGCAATTGCCGGTGGCCCTGCTCGACGGCTACCGACTGTCCGCGCGCTTCCGCGCGAGCCTCGGACAATTCCTGTTCGCGCGCATGTAATTCTTCGCGAGTCGCTGCGAGGGCGCGACGGCTGGTAATACCCTGCCAGATGCTGATTACCAGGGCCGTCACCAGGGTTGCTGCCAGTGCGGCGGCGATGATGATTAATTGCTCGTCGGTTAGCGTCGTCATCGGGTAATCCTTCTCGCGGACTGGCAGTGTAAATCAAGAAGGCTCTGCAGAGGCGTTTCGTTCATCGCGACCAGCGCCACGTGTCGCTATTCGAGACACACTTGCCCGGCCCGGTACCTCAGTGTTACTTCGACACTGCCAGCAGTGAAATGTCTGCGACACCGAGGAACAGGTCACGCAACTGTTTCAGCAGGTTGAGCCGGTTCTGGCGCAGTGCTTCGTCGTCGTCATTGACCATTACACCGTCGAAAAAAGCGTCTACCGGTGCTCTCAGGCTGGCCAGGGAGTTCAGCGCCTGGGAGTATTCATCGCGCTCCAGGTGCTGTTGGCAGCTTGCGGACAACGCCTGAATGCGCTCGGAGAGCTCCTGCTCCTGTGGCTCCAGCAGTAAGTCAGCGCTTACCATCCCAAAAGAGTGAGTACTATCCAACTTGTCCAGGATATTGGAGACGCGCTTGTTGGCGGCGGCGAGGGCCTGCGCTTCCGGCAGTTGCGTGAACGCGTGCACAGCCAGCACCCGGCGATGAATATCCAGCGGGCGCGAGAGCCTGCGCGCACTGACAGACTTGAAGACTTCGACAGGAATATTGTCCTCTTCATACCAGGCGCGAAAACGCTCAATCATATAGTCCAGTACCTGCTCGGCCGTGCCCGGCTGAAGGCTACCTGCCGGATACTGTGCGACGGCCAGTTCCAGGCAATCGCGCAAATCCAGCGTCAGGCACTTCTCGACCACAATGCGCAAAACGGACAGCGACGCCCTGCGCAGTGCAAACGGATCCTTGGAACCCGTGGGCGGTTGACCGATGCCGAAGATGCCGACCAGCGTATCCAGGCGATCGGCCAGCGCGAGCGTGCACGCAGTGGGTGTTTCAGGTAGCTGGTCCCCTGCAAACTTCGGCCAGTACTGCTGCGCCAGCGCGGCGGCGACTTCGGTGTCCTCGCCATCGTGCAATGCGTAATAGGAACCCGCGATGCCCTGCATATCTGCAAACTCGAGCACCATATCAGTGACCAGATCGGTCTTGCTCAATTGCGCCGCGCGTTGCGCAAGTTCCGCGCTCGCGCCAACCGCCGGTGCCAACGCACCCGCCAAACCAGTGACGCGTTCGGTCTTGTCCCGCAGCGTCCCCAGTTTCTGCTGAAAGACAATTTTGTCCAGCGCAGGCAGGCGATCTGCCAGCGGGGTCTTTTTGTCGGTGTCGAAGAAGAACGCTGCATCCGATAAACGCGGACGAATGACGCGCTCGTTCCCGGCGACAATCTGTCGTGGGTCAGCGCTTACTATGTTTGACACGGTTATAAAGTGCGGCATCAGGTTGCCCGCATCGTCTACAACGTGAAAATACTTCTGGTGTTCCTTCATCGAGGAAATCAACGCCTCTGAAGGCACCTGCAGAAAACGGGCTTCGAAGGAGCCGGTCAGTGCGACGGGCCATTCCACCAGTCCGGTCACCTCATCCAGCAGGTCGGGGTCGATGACGGCTGTCGCACCCAGTGCGCTGGCCTGGGCGGTAACCTGCTCACGGATCTTCTCGCGCCGCTCTTCAAACCCGGCCACTACGCTGGCACTGTGCAGCGCATCGACATAGTCTTCGGGCCTGTGCAGTGTGATAGGGCCGCTGCTCATAAACCGGTGGCCCCGCGTCGTATTGCCGGTGGCAACGCCGAGAATCTCACCGTGGTTATAGTCCTCGCCCAGCATCGCAACCGCCCAGTGCACGGGCCTGACAAACTCTTCCCGGCTGGCGCCCCAGCGCATGCGCCGGGGGATGGGCAGTTTCTGTATGCTGCCCTGGATAATGTCGTTTAACGCATCGGCTGTCCTGAGCCCGGGCACGGTGGTGCGCAAACCCAGTCGTTGGCCCTTGGGGGTGTCGATAACCTGTAGCTGCTCTGGCTCAATGCCCTGCTTTTTGGCAAAGCCTATCGCAGCTGCAGACCAGTTGCCCTGTTCATCGCGTGCGCGCTCCGCGGGAGGGCCGGGAATCTCCACGGCTTTCTCGGCGCTTTGTAACACAAGTTCCTCGACAATCACTGCCAGGCGTCGCGGTGTGGCAAACCACTGTACTTTGCCGTGCGCCAGTTCTCTCTGTTTCAGGCCGTCGACAACGCCATCGCGAAAAGCCAGCCCCAGGGATTTCAGTGCCTTGGGGGGCAGTTCCTCGGTGCCCAATTCAACCAGCAGGGTTTCGGTGCTCATATGATTACTCCTCCCCTGCCTGAATGCGATTGAGCACTTCGGTACGCAGGCTCTCCGCTGCCAGCGGAAAGCCGAGCCTCGCCCGGGTGTCGAAGTAAGCTTGCGCGACCGCCCTGGCCAGTGTTCGTACTCGCAATATGAAGCGCTGCCGCTCCGTGACGGAAATGGCGTGGCGGGCATCGAGCAAATTAAAAGCGTGAGAGGCCTTCATCACCATTTCGTAGGCGGGCAGCGGCAGGTTCAGCTCTACCAGTCGCAGCGCCTCGCGCTCGCAGAAATCGAAATCCGCAAACAGCTTGGAGACGTCTGCCTCCTCGAAATTGTAGCGTGACATCTCCACCTCGTTCTGGTGGAACACATCGCCATAGGTGACCTTCCCGGCAGGCCCCTCGGACCACAGCAAATCGTAGATACTGTCCACACCCTGCAGGTACATCGCTATGCGCTCGATGCCATAGGTGATTTCGCCGGTGACGGGGTAGCACTCCAGCCCGCCCGCCTGTTGGAAATAGGTGAACTGGGTGACCTCCATGCCGTTCAGCCAGACCTCCCAGCCCAGGCCCCAGGCGCCCAGTGTGGGCGATTCCCAGTTGTCTTCCACGAAGCGGATATCATGGATGGCGGTATCGACACCGAGCGCAGCCAGTGATTCGAGGTAGAGTTCCTGGAATCTCTCCGGGGAGGGTTTCATGACAACCTGGAACTGGTAGTAATGCTGCAGGCGGTTGGGGTTCTCGCCGTAGCGCCCATCGGTGGGGCGGCGGCAGGGCTGCACATAAGCGGCATTCCAGCTTTCCGGGCCCACCGCGCGCAGGAAGGTTGCGGGGTGGAACGTTCCCGCGCCAACCTCCATATCCAGTGGCTGTAATACCACGCAGCCCTGAGCCGCCCAAAACTGTTGCAGTTTGAGTATCAGCGCTTGAAACGTGAGGGTTTCATTCTTGGTTTGTGCCACCGGTCCGCCTGTCTGATCGCTGCAAAAAGCCGAGTATTATACAGGCTCTTTTGGCGGCATAATACGTGCTTTCCCCGAAAGTGAAACACTTCCACCAGTGCTGATGGAGCAAATATGACCGGTGGCGCGCAGCGGTTGTGAGTGTTCGCGGGGTTCCTTTTTGTCTGCCTGAGTAAATTGACGTTTATGAAGTACCCGTTTTTTGGAAAAGCCATCGGCGGTTTAATTGGGCTTGCCGCAGGGGGCCTGCCCGGGCTGGTATTCGGTGTCCTGATGGGCCACCTGTTCGACCGCGCGCTGTTGAAGGCGCTGCACTTCGGTTCGCCGGAAAATATCGAGCGTATCCGCAGCAGTTTTTTCGAGACGACGTTCCTGCTGTCGGGCTATCTGGCGAAAGTCGATGGTCGCATCTCGAAATCGGAAATTGATCATACCGAGCAGGTTATTGCACAGATGGCGCTGGACGCGCAGCAGCGCAAGCGCGCGATCGAGCTGTTTCACCTCGGCGCTGCGAGCGATTTCCGGATGGAGCAGGCGGTCGCCGACTTTGTACAGGCCTGCGGCCCGCAGCGCCAGTTGCAGCAAACGCTGCTGTTGTTCCTGATTTCCCTGGCCCACGCTGACCAGGGTATCAAGGCGTCCGAACATGCCGCCCTGGTGCGTATCGCCAGCGTGATGGGGCTGGGTGCGGCGCAGCTGGAACAGCTGTTGCGTATGGCCAGGGCCCAGGAGCACTTCCAGCAACAGGGCGCGCAGGCATCGTCGGGCACTACCACGCTTGAAGATGCCTACACAGCACTGGGGGTAACCAGCAGCGCCAGCGATAAGGAGGTAAAGCACGCCTACCGCAAGCGGATGAGTGAAAACCACCCCGACAAACTCATTGCGAAAGGCGTTCCTCAGGAGATGGTTGAGCTGGCAACCGCCCGCTCCCAGGACATACAGAGTGCCTATGAGATGATCAAGAAGACGAGGCCGGCAATGCGTTGAGGTTTTGCGTGCGGCCTAAATGCGCCAGAAGGCCGGTGTGAACAGCACCAGAAGCGTAAAAATCTCCAGGCGACCCAGCAGCATCGCGAAACAGAGGATGGCCTTGCCCCATTCGGAGACTTCACCAAAGCCGCTGGCTACACCGGCAATCCCCATGCCCAGGTTATTAAGCGTTGCGGCAACGGCAGAAAACGCCGTTGTAAAATCCATACCGATCAACATCAGTGACAATAGCAACACGATAAAGGCGGTGGTATAGATCGCAAAGAAGCTCCACACGGCGCTGACGACCGTCGCCTCTACCCTTCTGCCGCCGACCTTCAGGGGAATGACGGCGTTCGGGTGCACCAGTTGCTTGAGCTCCCGCATGCCCTGTTTCGTGACCAGCATTACCCGCATGGCCTTTATCCCGCCTGTTGTCGAGCCGACGCAACCACCCATGCAGGAAAAGAATATAGCCATAATGGGCAGTGCGACGGGCCAGGCCGCGAGGTTTTCAGTCGAAAACCCGGTCGTGGTGATAATTGACAGAACCTGGAATACGCCGTGAAGCACGCTTTCGGCGTGCCCGTGAATGTCCCAAACGATCAGGCTGATAATCGTGATGCACATACAGCTCAGCACCGCGTAGGTATAAAAACGTGTCTCTGAATCCCGGCGATAGATCCTCAGGGACTTTCGGTGCCAGGCGATGAAATGCAGCCCGAAATTGATGCTCGATGCAAACATGAAAAAAGTCGCGACCATGAGTACGGCGTCACTTTTGAAATACCCCAGGCTGGCATCGTGAGTGGAAAACCCTCCCAGTGCCACCGTCGAGAAGGAGTGCGCAATGGCATCGAACGCCGACATGCCAACCGCATAATACGAAAGCGCGCAGCACACTGTAATGACGAGATAAACGACAAACAGCGCTTTCGCAGTCTCCGTGATTCTCGGCGTGAGTTTGTTGTCCTTGGACGGCCCCGGGGTTTCCGCTTTGTACAGCTGCATACCCCCGACGCCCAGCATGGGCAGAATGGCTACCGCCACGACGATAATCCCGATTCCTCCCAGCCACTGCAGCAATTGCCGATAGAGGAGGATGGATTGGGGCAGCTCATCAAGGCCGACGATGACCGTACCACCCGACGATGTGAGGCCCGAGATCGATTCGAATATGGCGCCCATCGGCGTGATATCAATGGCGTCGGTAAGCGCAAAGGGCAGCGCACCGAACAGCCCCAACACCGTCCAGAACAGGGAGGTGATCAGGAAGCCGTCGCGGATACGCAATTCGTGGCTGGCGTTGCGCACCGGGAACCACATCAGCAGGCCGGAGAAAAAAATAATGCCCATCGCCGAGACAAAGCCGGGGACAGTATGATCGGTCTCAAGCACTGCGAGTAACAGCGGGATCAGCAGCACCGTGCTGAACAACATCAACAGAATACCCAGAATCCGAAAAGAGATGGAAAAGTGCATGGGCTAGGAGAAAAATCCCAAACCGACGGCAAACAGTTTCTCGACCGCACCGATCTGCCGGCGATCCAGTAGAAAGAGGATTACGTGGTCATCCGTCTCAACTTCGACATGCCCGTGGGCGATCAGGACCTGCTCTCCACGCACAATCGCACCGATGGTCACGCCCTCTGGCAAGTTGATTTCGTCCAGCTGCCTGCCGACTACCTTGGAGGAACGGGAGTCGCCGTGGGCCGTGACCTCAATGGCCTCTGCCGCACCCCGGCGCAGCGAATGCACATTGCTGATGTCGCCCTTGCGCACATGGGTGAGGAGGCTGCCGATAGTGATCTGCTGTGGGGAGATGGCGATATCGATCTCGTCACCCACCAGCTCTGCGTAGGCCGAGTTGGTAATAAGGGTGATGACTTTTTTGGCGCCCATCCGTTTGGCCAGCATGGACATCATGATATTGGCTTCATCGCTGTTGGTCAGTGCGCAGAAGACGTCTGTGGCCTCGATGTTTTCAGAGGCGAGCAATTGCGGTTCGGAGGCGCTGCCGTTGAGGACGATGGTGTGCTTGAGTCGCTCCGCGAGTACGCGGCAAAGATCATACGTTTTCTCTATCAGTTTTACCTGGTACTGGTTTTCAAGTGATTGTGCGAGCGTCGCACCGATATTGCCCCCTCCTGCAATCATCACACGCTTGTAGGGCTTGTCGACCTTGCGCAGTTCCGACATGACCGCGCGGATATTATCCTTGGCCGCGATGAAAAAGACCTCGTCATCAACCTGTACCACGGTGTTGCCCTCGGGGATCAGCGCGCGGTCATGGCGGAATATTGCCGCGACACGCGTGTCCACTTTGGGCATGTGGCGCCGGATCTCCTGTAATTCATGTCCGACGATCGGCCCATCGTGATAGGCCCGCACCGCCACCAACTGCACCCTGCCCTCGGCAAAATCGAGTACCTGCAGTGCACCGGGGTTGGCGATCAGTCTTTGGATGTTCTGCGTGACCAGCTGCTCGGGGCCGATGATGACATCCACAGGAATGTGTTCCCTGGAAAACAATTGCTCCTGGTGCGCGAGGTAATTCGGTGAGCGCACGCGGCAAATCTTTGTAGGTGTTTTAAAAAGAGTATGGGCGACCTGACAGGCCATCATGTTGATCTCATCGCTGTTGGTGACGGCGATGAGCATGTCGGCATCTTCGGCCCCGGCCTTGTACAGGGTATTGGGGTGAGACGCGCCGCCGACGATGGTTCCGATATCCAGGCGGTCCTGGAGGGCGCGCAATTTGTCGCCGTCAGTGTCCACCACAATGATGTCGTTTTGCTCGTTGGCCAGGTGTTCGGCGAGCGTGCCGCCAACCTGGCCTGCCCCGAGGATGATAATCTTCATGGCCTGTTGAGCTCTGGTGTGTGAAGAGTCCTAAAGTTTGCGAGCACGATAAAGAAATCACCTGGGGATTGTAAGTGCCGGGGGGGCGTAATTTTACACATGTAATCAGCCGGCTTTGTTGAGCCGCGCGTAAAACAGGCCATCCGGGCCGTTTACGGCCGGTAGCAACTGGCGTCCCGCCGCGACCGGTTCTCCCCACGCGAGCTCCGTGTCCGCCAGGTCCGCGTCGCTGTGCTCTTCAAGGAATCGCCGCACCACCTGGCTGTTTTCCTCGTCGAATATCGAGCAGGTTGCGTATAGCAGGGTACCTCCAGCTTTCAACAGTGGCCACAGCCCCTGCAGTATGCCCAGTTGCTGTTCCGCCAGCTGCGCGATATCACTGTCGCGCCGCAGCAGTTTGACATCGGGGTGGCGTCGAATGACCCCGCTGGCTGAGCAGGGGGCGTCAACCAGGATACGATCGAAACTCTCCGCGACCAGTTGTGGTGGGGGCTGCGCGGCATCTCCGGCCAACAGGGTGGCTTTGAGGTCGAGGCGGGCGAGGTTTTCCGACACCCTTTGCAGCCGGGTATCGTCGATATCCATTGCCACCAGTTCAGACAGCGCGGGTTGAAGTTCCAGGATATGGCAGGTCTTGCCGCCGGGTGCGGCGCAGGCATCCAGAACCCGTTCCCCGGCCCGGGCCGCCAGCAGTAGGGCGGCCATTTGGGCCGCTTCGTCCTGCACACTCATATGGCCGGCTGCGAACCCCGGAATGTCCCACACGTCCATGGGTTGGGCGAGTTGCAACGCTTGTGCGCTCAGCTTGCCCGCAGCGGCTTCTATATCTTTGTCCTGCAGTGCGGCGAGACCGGCTTCCCGGGTAATCCGGCGGCTGTTGGTCCGCAAGGTCATCGGCGGCTGCTGGTTGTTGGCCGCGATGATGTCGGCGCCCTGGGCCGGCCACTGCGACATGATCTTGCGGTGCAACCAGTGTGGGTGACAGTCCCTTGCCGCAGCATCCAGTGCCTGCGCCAATTGCTCCCGTTCGCGCAGGTAGCGCCGCAAAATGGCATTGGCCATCCCCTTTGCCCAGTGCTTTTTCAATGCCCGGGTGGCATCCACCGTTGCCGCCACCGCCGCGTGATCGGGAACCCGGGTGCTGTCCAGCTGATAGAGTCCACACAGCAGCAAACCCTGAATGTCCCGGTCCTTGTCGCGCAGCGGCTTGGCCAGCATCTGCGCAAGCAGTGCCTGCAGCCGAGGGGCCTGGCGTATGGTGCCATAACACAATTGCTGGAGCAGGCCGCGGTCACGTTCACTGACCTTGTCGAGTCTTGGAGGCAGGGCCTGGTTCAGGGAGAGTCCGCCCAGCACGTCGCCGATAACGGATGCGGCGGCAGCCCGGATGTCCAGCGCCATTAACTCGCGCTCGTTGGGAGTAAATCGAAGTGTTTGCCGGCGGCGAACCTCGCGCGGTGCGCACTCAGCAGCTCCCTGGCGGGGAGCGCCTTGCCGCCCTCAAGCTGCAGCACCTCAAGCAACAGCGTGTTTTCGCCGCAGCAGACCTCGATACCCGCATCGTCGGCCCGCACAATGGTGCCCGGGAGTTGTCCTGCGGTTTGCGCATTCTGCGCGCGCGCCTGCCACACCCTGATGCGCTGACCTTCCAGCGGGCTGAAGCAGACTGGAAACGGATTGAATGCCCGCACGCGACGGTCCAGCTCCAGTGCGCTGCAGCGCCAGTTCAACTGCGCTTCGGGCTTGAGAATTTTATGGGCATAATTGGCCAGCGTGTAGTCCTGCGCACGGCTGTTCTTCTGTCGATTCTGCAAATCCCCCAGTACGTCCAGCAGCAGTGGGGGGCCCAGTGCGGCGAGTTCATCATGGAGTTCAGCGGCATTGGTACGTGCACCGATCGGGCAGCTGGCTGTGGCCAGCATTGCCCCTGTGTCCAGGCCGGCATCCATCTGCATGATGGTGATTCCCGTGGTGGCATCGCCCGCCTCAATGGCGCGCTGTATGGGTGCCGCGCCCCGCCACCGCGGCAGTAATGAGGCGTGGACATTGAGGCAGCCGAAGCGCGGTGCGTCCAGCACAGCCTGCGGCAAAATCAGGCCGTAGGCCACGACGATCAGCACGTCGGCATCCAGCGCCGCCAGCTCCTGTTGCGCGCCTGGATCCTTCAGCGATGCGGGCTGGAAGACGGGTATGCCGGCATTGAGGGCACACTGTTTCACCGGGCTGGCCTGCAGCTTTCGGCCTCTTCCCGAGGGCCGGTCGGGTTGCGTATAAACGCCAATTAGTGAGTGCTTACTGTCTACAAGGTGCTTGAGATGTATGGACGCAAACTCGGGCGTACCGGCGAACAGTATCCGCAGGGGAGCGTTTTCCATGTGCGTCAGGCGCGCTGGCGCTGGTCTTTTTCCAGCTTCTTGCGAATGCGTTGACGTTTCAGGGTCGACAGGTAATCCACAAACAATTTGCCGTTGAGGTGATCGACCTCGTGCTGCAGGCAGATTGCAGCGAGCCCCTGGAGCTGGCACGTGAACGACTCACCGTTGCGATCCAGCGCAGACACTTCCACTTTCTGGGGGCGACTGACAGTTTCGTAGAATCCGGGTACCGAAAGACAGCCTTCATCGTATTCACCCAATTCAGGATCCAGCACGGTGATCTGTGGATTGATGAACACCATGGGCTCGCTTTTGTCATCGGAAACGTCCATCACCAGCAGCCGCTGGTGCACATTCACTTGTGTCGCGGCCAGGCCGATCCCCGGCGCCGCGTACATGGTTTCCAGCATGTCGTCGATGAGCGTGCGCGTGGCCTGAGTAACTTCCGTAATGGGCTCAGCTTCAGTGCGCAGGCGTGAATCGGGGAACTCGAGTATTTCCAGTACTGCCATGATATTGATTGCCTACCAGGGTCATAAGTGGCTTGAATTGGCTGCGTGAATTAATAACATTTGGGCTTGCCAGCGCCATATTGCAGCAGCAAACTGTGGCTAGTATACAGGCTGTGATTACGGGGTGCCTAGCACCGGGCGCTGCGCCGCCAAATCAGCTGGAACGATCGCGCTTACCAGCCTGTGTGCGAAGAAATCATAGGGGCAGCGGTGCTATGACATCGCGCAGTGGTCGGGGGCGGCCGCAACACTGCGCCGATTCTTTTTGAATTGGCGGATAATAAACAGGCCATATAAGGACGCAACACAATGAAAACAAGGCCACTGTCGGTTTGCTTGCTGTTTTTGTCGCTGCTATTCAGCGCCTGGACACTGGCGGCGATGGAACTCAACGAGAATGTACCAGAGACTTATATCGTCAAAAAAGGCGATACGCTGTGGGGCATTTCCGGAATGTATCTCAAAGAACCCTGGCTGTGGCCGGAGCTGTGGGATGCCAACCCGCAGATCGATAACCCCCACCTCATTTACCCGGGCGACGAGCTTTACCTGGTCTGGATTGATGGCCGGCCTCACCTGCGGATGCGGCGCGGCAGGGATGTCAAACTGTCCCCCAATATGCGGGTGGCGCCGTTGGATCTCGCTATTCCGGCGATACCGCTGGACCAGATCGGCCCCTGGTTGATCAGGAATCGCGTGATGGACGCGGAAGATGTCAATAATTCGGCCTATATAGTGGCCGGGGATGAAAGGCGCCTGATCAGCGGTCCGGGCGACACCATTTATGGACGCGGCCCCTTCCCCGATGGTGAGCGCGCCTACGGGATTTACCGCATCGGCCAGAACTTTATCGACCCGGTGAGCAAGGAGTATCTCGGGTATGAGGTCAGGGACATCGGCAGTGCCAAGCTGGTCAGCAGCAATCGCGACGACATCACCCAGCTCGATATAACCCGGATCGCCGAAGAAGTCATGAACGGCGATCGCCTGCTGCCGCTGGAAGAGCGAATTCTGGATGCCAGTTTCCACCCCAAAGCTCCGGACCAGGAGATCACCGGCGGCATAATGATTGCCGTGGAGGGTGGGCTCACGCAGATTGGCGATATGAGCATTGTGGTGATCAACAAGGGCAGGCGCGAGGGCCTCCAGATCGGCGATGTATTGGCCGTTTATCAGGCAGGCCAACACGTCTATGACAAGGTGTCGCAATCGAATGTGGTTCTGCCGGACACCCGCGCAGGCCTTGCGATGGTGTTTGAATCATTCGAAAAAGTCAGTTACGCGATTATCCTCAAGACCAGCCGACCACTACAGGTATTCGATCTGGTAAAAAACCCCTGATATTTTCCCAACAGGCATGACGTCAAGGATGATGTATGAATGTTGCAAAAGCGAAGGCCGCAGCCCTGGCTGTGGACGCAATCGCGTTAGCAGTCGATGACGAGCAATACCCCCCGTTGCTGCGCGCAATCCAGGATCCCCCTCCCGTACTGTATGTCCGCGGCGACCCCGGCCTGTTGCTGGGCGCGCAGCTGGCCGTCGTAGGCAGTCGACGCGCGAGCCCGGCCGCCCTGCGGGTCGCGCAGTTGCTCAGCGGCCAGCTGACCCAGGCCGGACTGCATATCTGCTCCGGGCTGGCGCTTGGCATCGATGGCGCAGCACACCGTGGCGCACTCGATGCCGGAGGCAAAAGCGTTGCTGTTATCGCGACGGGAATAGACCGCGTTTATCCACACCGACATCGCGCGCTCGCGGCGCAACTGGAACAGGTGGGGTGCCTGGTGACTGAATTCCCACCCGGCACACCGCCCCGGCGGCAGAACTTTCCGCAGCGCAATCGTATTATCAGCGGCCTGTCCCTGGGCGTTCTGGTGGTGGAGGCCGCGCTTCCCAGCGGTTCTCTGATTACGGCGGGTACGGCTTTGGCGCAGGGTCGTGAAGTGTTCGCCCTGCCCTGGTCGATACTCCATGAGGGCGGCAGGGGTTGCCTGCAGTTGATCCGGGATGGCGCGAAGATGGTACTGAGTGTCGAGGATATTCTGGAGGAACTGGGCCCGTTGTATGCGTTACAGCAGGATTGCTTCCAAACGGCGGCACCGGTCGAAGGCGCCCTCTCGCAGGAGTCCTGGTTGCTCGACATGGTAGGCTTTGAGGTCACCACACTGGACACACTGGTGCAAAGAAGCGCGAGGCCCGTGGCACAGGTGCTGGGAGAACTTTCAGCGCTGGAACTGGCCGGGCAGATTGCCCGATCTGCGGGTGGCTATACTCGCTGCTGACGATTTGTTACTTGCCAAGTCGGCGCCATTTCGTTAGATTTCGGCCCTTTTTACTCTGCGGCGCAAGCATCGCCGCGTTCACTGGAGATAGTCGATGAGCAAGCCATTTGTAGCGATTGTAATGGGGTCGGACTCGGACCTGCCCGTGATGGAAGCCAGTTTCGCGGTGTTGCGTTCATTCGGCGTTGCGTTTGAAGCGCGAATTACCTCCGCTCACCGCACGCCTGAAGTGACAAAAAACTTTGTGCAGGACGCGGAGCAGCGCGGTTGCGCGGTGTTTATTGCCGCAGCCGGAATGGCGGCGCACCTGGCGGGTGCGGTAGCGGCCGCGACAGTCAGGCCGGTCATCGGAGTGCCGATGAACGCATCAATGGATGGCCTGGACGCGCTGTTGTCTACCGTACAGATGCCGGCGGGAATTCCCGTGGCCACCGTTGCGATCGGCAAGGCGGGGGCGAAAAACGCCGCTTACCTGGCGGTGCAAATGCTGTCGCTGGCGGATGCGCAGCTCGCGCAGGCACTGAGTGACGAGCGCGCTGCGAATGCGCAGGAAATCTATGCCAAGGACGCGGCTTTGCAAGAAACCCTGAAAGGCTGATTTTGGCAGTGCCCCCCAGCGCACACCATCTGCAAGCCGCGGTGAGTGCATTGCGCCTGGGAGGTGTTATCGCCTGCCCCACCGAAGCCGTATGGGGACTTAGTTGTGACCCCGACGACGAGGAGGCAGTGGCGCACCTTCTTGCGCTCAAGGGCAGGCCGGTCGCGAAAGGGCTGATACTGGTAGCAGCGCGTGAGGAGCACATCGGCTTTCTACTGTCAGGGCTTTCCGCGGCGCACAGGCAGACCCTCTCAGAGAGCTGGCCCGGTCCCGCCACCTGGTTGATACCCCATCGGGAACGGGTGCCCGGCTGGATATGCGGTGCGCATTCCACGGTAGCTGTTCGCGTCAGTAGCCACCCGGCGGTCAGCGAACTGTGTGCTGCCTGGGGTGGGCCGCTGGTGTCTACCTCGGCCAATCCGGCAGGCGCGCTTCCGGCGCGGGAGGCCTACCAGGTGCGGCGCTATTTTGGTGATAACCTGGACTACCTGCTCCCCGGCCGGGTGGGTAACGCGCTGAGACCCACGGGTATTCGCGACCTTTTCAGCGGGCAAATCATCAGGGATTAGTACAGTTACTGCCAGCGCGTGCGTATAATGCGCCCCGACGAGATTCCCAGGGAAAGCGGGCATGCGGATCGAGCAGGTCAAAGAGTATCTTTTGCAGTTGCAGGACAGTATTTGTGAGTCCCTGGCGGCCGAAGATGGCAGCGCCACCTTTATTGAGGAGGAATGGCAGCGCGAGGAAGGCGGCGGCGGTCGCAGTCGCGTGCTGGCTGAAGGTGCTGTCTTTGAAAAGGCGGGAGTAAATTTCTCGCATGTTCGCGGAGCCGAACTGCCGGCGTCTGCCAGCGCCTCCCGGCCGGAGTTGGCGGGTCGCAGCTATGAGGCACTGGGTGTGTCCCTGGTCATCCATCCCCACAATCCCTATGTCCCGACATCGCATGCCAATGTCCGCCTGTTCGTGGCGAGCAAACCCGGCGAGGAGCCCATCTGGTGGTTTGGCGGCGGTTATGACCTCACCCCCTACTATGCGAATCGCGAGGATTGTATCAGCTGGCACCGGGAGGCCGCCGCAGCCTGCGCGCCATTTGGTGACGATGTCTACCCGCGTTTCAAGGCGTGGTGTGACGAGTACTTCCAGCTTAAACACCGCGGCGAGCCGCGCGGCATTGGAGGCCTGTTCTTCGATGACCTGAACGAATGGGATTTCGAAACCAGCTTCGCATTCATGCGCGCTGTGGGCGACTCCTACCTGCGGGCCTACCGTCCCATCGTGCAACGGAACAAGAGCCGCCCTTACACCGAGCGGGAACGACAGTTCCAGTTGTATCGCCGCGGTCGCTATGTGGAGTTCAACCTGGTGTTTGACCGCGGCACATTGTTCGGCCTGCAGTCGGGTGGCCGCACCGAGGCCATTCTGATGTCGTTGCCGCCATTGGTGCGGTGGGAGTACAACTACAGCCCACCGCCCGGTTCACCCGAGGCAGAGCTCACAGCCTACTATCTTTGTGATCGAGATTGGCTGGCTGAGGAAAGCGAGGAGTTGACCAACACATGACCGGGAAGGACAGGTACGCGGTTTTCGGCAATCCCATCAAGCACAGCAAGTCTCCCGCGATTCACGCCATGTTTGCGCAGCAGTGCGAACAACCAATGGTATACCGCGCTGTGAAAGTCGAGCTCGATGGCTTCACGCGTGCCGCTTCCCGGTTCTTTGAAGAGGGCGGCGCCGGGCTGAACGTGACCGTGCCGTTCAAACAGGAGTCTTTCGCTTTCGCCCAGCGTGTGAGTGCGCGGGCCAAGCGAGCAGGTGCAGTCAATACTCTCACCCGTGTGGCCGATGGCACGATCGAAGGCGATAATACGGACGGCATTGGCCTGATTCGGGATCTCATCGCCAACCTTGGATGGACGGTGCAGGGGCTGCGCGTACTGTTACTGGGTGCCGGTGGTGCCGCGCGCGGCGTGTTGGAGCCGCTGCTGCGGGAGCGACCGAAAGAGTTGCTGATCGTCAATCGTACGGCAGCTCGCGCGGCCCGGTTGGCGCAGGAGTTCAGCGATATCGGGCCACTTCAGGGTGGCGCCTACGACCTCATTGGCGAGCGCAAATTCGATCTCGTGATCAATGCCACCAGTGCCGGGTTGTCGGGCGCAGTACCCGAACTGCCCGGCGACTTGTTGACCGAGCGCAGCTGCTGCTACGACATGGTGTACGGCGCAGAGCCGACGCCTTTCATGCGCTGGTCAGCTCACCATGCCGCGTGGGCTGTAGCAGATGGACTGGGCATGCTGGTGGAGCAGGCAGCGGAGTCGTTTTATATCTGGCGCAATGTGCGACCCGCAACCGCCCCGGTGATCAATCACCTGCGCGAGCATATGGCGACCAGCTGAGTACATAGCTCAGGCGGAGGCGGCGGCCTCCAGCTCGGCAATGTGCTGATCCTTGAGTTTGACATAGTTGTTGCTGCTGTAGACAAAGTAATCCAGTTCACGGTCGCTCAACGGGCGAACCTCGCGCGCCGGGGCACCGGCGTAGAGGTGGCCGCTGCGCAGGTTTTTTCCAGGCGTCACCAGGGCGCCAGCGGCAATAACAACCTCATCCTCAATCACCGCGCCATCCATCACCAGTGCCGACATGCCCACCAGCACCCGGTTGCCCACTCTGCACCCGTGCAGTACAGCGTTGTGCCCGATCGTAACATCACAGCCGATCTCCAGCGGCCAGCCGTCGGGGTTGAAGGGTCCGGCGTGAGTGATGTGCAAAACACAGCCGTCCTGGACACTGGTGCGGGCGCCGATGCTAATACGGTGCATATCGCCGCGGATCGCAACCTGCGGCCAAATGGATACATCGTCTGCCAGGCTTACCTGCCCTAATACAACGGCGCTTGGATCAATCAGCACGCGCTGGCCTATTTGCGGGGTGTGGCCGCCAAAGCTGCGAATATTCGTCGGGTTGTAGTGTTGCATACGCATGAACTCGTAAGAGGTTAGGCTGTTACAATAGCCAGCCTGGCGCACCGTGGCCAGACCCCGGTGAATTCTTGGAGGATGAATCATGCAGGACACCCCGCGCCGACGGCGATTCATCGCAGGTGCCGTATGCCCCCGATGTGCCTTGATGGACAAGATAGTCGTGGATATGGACACGGACCAGAGGGTGTGTGTGAGTTGCGGCTTCAGCGAAGCGCGACCGGGTTTGCCAGATGTGCGGTCACCGGGGGCGGTGGAACAGAAAGCGACGGAAATCCCCACGCGGGTGAGCCGTGCTGCCGCGCGGCGGGTCGAGACACCCCCCCAGGCGATCACGCTCATCGATCCGCGCCGACCGAGCGACAAGCCAGAAGGCCAGGGCGATTAGGACGCGAGCCGCAACCGGATTTTTACCGCCGGTTCGGTCAAGTCATCTGATGTGAAGAGCGGTTTCGCGGCCTCCGAGCGGCCCGGCACATCGCGCACCTTCTCCCACATGTGCTCCCTGTGCAGCAATTGCCCGGCGGTAAATTGAACCAGCTGCTCCATTCGGGAGGCAAACTCATCCCCAAGCAGGTGATGCACTATAGTATTGGCCTCGGTCATATCCAGGGGCAGCAGCGGCCGCCCCAGGTGCCGGATATGGTGATCATTGACTTCTTCCAGCAGGCGCAGGGCGAGGAAGGCCTCGTCCAGCAGCGCCTCCAGCCCGCCGTCCTGTGGCAGGTCATCCGGTGGCTGTAGAAAATAGTCCTCTGCCAGGTGCAGAAACGGGGCGGCGTAGTCGAAGAAGCCCAGACGCTTGCTGACGGCTGTCACCAGGCGCAGGCAACTGGGCACGCTCTTGACGTAGCCGCTGATGAACGCCATCACAGCGGCCACCGGATCCTGCTCCGGCAGCACAAGCCTCTGCCGCAACTGAGGCAGCTGCTGCTCAATCCGCGAGCGCATCCGATGGGTCTCGTCCTCGTTGCGGAGGGCGGCGCGTATAGTTTCCCGGATGCCACGTGAGACCATAATCAACCTGATATCGAGATACTCGTGGTTGAAAGCGTTTCTAAAGGCTAGTACATATCCGACATTTAGCTAGTAGCGGGGGAAGCCTCCGGAAGGGGGGGACGGGTGCAAGCAGAATGTAGGCCGCCAGTCCAGATAATTAATACCCGGTCCAGCTATGTCCTGAACTAAGTAGGATTTGTGCGCCATATCCGATATAATCCGCGCGTTTTTGTGGGCGTGGCCTGGGCTGTCGCTGTCAAATAACACACATTAATCGGTAAGATCCCGCAGAAAATGCGTCAGGGTTGGCTGCCTTTCAGCAGTCTTTGCTCCCGGACAATTGCAGTTTTTGCCGGTGACCGGGCTACGAGTGCAGAACATTGCCGATTAGGGAACCACAGTTTTTATACATGGAGACACGGGAAATGGTTTTTAAAGCGAAGCGGCTGGGTATGCTCGCGCTTGGTCCTGTGCTGTTGCTGATGAGCGTGTTCGCCATGGCAGCCGGCGGTGAGGTCAGCGAAGTCAATATGTCACCAGGGGTCACCGAGGTGGGTCAGAAAATCTACGACCTGCACATGGTTATCCTGGGCATTTCTACAATAATCGGGGTCCTCGTGTTTGGGGTGATGTTTTACTCCATCTACTACCACCGCAAGTCGCGCGGCCATAAAGCTGCCACCTTTCACGAGAGCACCAAGGTGGAGATCGCCTGGACAGTGGTGCCTTTCTTCATCCTGCTCGCCATGGCGGTTCCCGCAACCACTACGCTGCTGGACATCTACGACAACGACGACGCTGAACTGGACGTTGTGGTCACCGGCTACCAGTGGAAATGGAAGTATGAATACCTGAATGAAAATGGCGAAAACGTCAGCTTTTTCAGCAACCTGCGTACGCCCCAGTCAGAGATTGACAACACCGAAGCCAAGGGTGAGCACTATCTGCTGGAGGTGGATGAGCCGCTGGTGCTGCCGGTCAACACCAAAGTGCGTTTCCTGGTAACGGCGAACGATGTGATTCACTCCTGGTGGGTCCCGGCGCTTGCAGTGAAGCGGGATGCTGTTCCGGGCTTTATCAATGAAGTCTGGACCAATGCCACCAAAGAGGGCGTATATCGCGGCCAGTGTGCGGAACTCTGTGGCCGAAACCACGGCTTCATGCCCATCGTGGTGAACGTGGTCTCCAAGGATGAATACAGCCAGTGGCTCGCGGCCAAGCAGCAGGAAGCCGCAGAGATCAAGGAACTGATGGCACAGACATTTACGCTGGATGAATTGATGGTGCGCGGCAAAACGATTTATGAGACGAATTGTCTCGCCTGCCACGGCGCCAACGGCGAGGGCGGCGTTGGCCTGCCAATTGCGGGCAGTGCGGTTGCCACGGGCGATCTGGGACATCATCTGGATATCGGTATTAACGGTGTGCCTGGTACAGCGATGCAGGCCTTTGGTGGGCAGCTGAACGACGTTGATATGGCGGCAGTTATCACTTATCAGCGCAACGCATTCGGCAACAACATGGGCGACACTATCCAGCCCATTGATGTCTACAACCACAAAAAAGGCTAATTGGAGGAGTTAACGATGGGCGATCATCATCACGGTCCTGCCAAAGGCTTCAGCCGCTGGCTATTTACTACAAACCACAAAGACATCGGGACAATGTACCTGTGGTTCTCGTTTTCCATGTTTATCCTGGGCGGTACCTTCGCCATGATCATCCGTGCCGAGCTGTTCCAGCCCGGCATGCAGCTGGTTGATCCGGAATTCTTCAACCAGATGACAACACTCCATGGCCTCGTCATGGTGTTCGGGGCGATCATGCCCTCCTTCGTCGGCCTGGCGAACTGGATGATCCCGATGATGATCGGCGCGCCGGACATGGCGCTGCCGCGCATGAACAACTGGAGCTTCTGGATACTGCCGCCGACTTTCCTGCTGCTGGCCTCCACACTGTTCATGGAAGGCGGAGCGCCGCAGGCGGGCTGGACGTTCTACGCCCCGCTGTCGACGACTTACGCCGGCCCCTCCGTGACGTATTTCATCTTCTGTATCCACGTACTGGGTCTGTCTTCCATCATGGGCTCGATCAATATCATTGCCACGGTAATGAATATGCGCGCGCCGGGCATGACCTATATGAAGATGCCGCTGTTTGTGTGGACCTGGTTGATTACCGCATTCCTGCTGGTCGCGGTGATGCCGGTGCTCGCGGGTGCGGTGACGATGATGTTGATGGATGTGCACTTTGGCACCAGCTTCTTCTCCGCCGCCGGCGGCGGCGACCCGGTATTGTTCCAGCACGTGTTCTGGTTCTTCGGGCATCCTGAGGTTTACATCATTATCCTGCCGGCCTTTGGTGTGGTCTCGCAGATTATTCCCGCGTTTTCGCGCAAGCCCCTGTTCGGTTACGACTCCATGGTTTACGCCACGGCGTCTATTGCCTTCCTGTCGTTCATCGTGTGGGCACACCACATGTACACGGTGGGTATGCCGGTATCCGGTGAGCTGTTCTTTATGTACGCCACCATGCTGATCGCGGTCCCCACCGGGGTGAAAGTGTTCAACTGGGTCTCCACGATGTGGCGTGGCTCGCTGACGTTTGAAACCCCCATGCTGTTCAGTATCGGCTTCCTGGTGCTGTTTACCATCGGTGGCTTTACCGGCCTGATGCTGTCGATTGCCCCGGCAGACTTCCAGTACCATGACTCCTACTTTGTAGTCGCACACTTTCACTATGTGATGGTGGCAGGTGCGGTATTCAGCATGACGGCAGCCGTCTATTACTGGTTGCCCAAATGGTGTGGCCGTATGTACAACGAGACGATGGGTAAAACGCACTTCTGGATCTCTTTCATAGGCTTTAACCTGACGTTCTTCCCGCAGCATTTCGTGGGCTTGGCAGGTATGCCGCGCCGTATTCCGGACTACGCGCTGCAGTTTGCTGACTTCAATATGATGTCCAGTATCGGCGCCTTCATTTATGGCGCCTCGCAGATATTGTGGTTGTACAACGTTATCGCGACTATTGTTGCAGGTGAAAAGATCAGCGATGAGAAAGTCTGGGATGGTGCTGAAGGCCTGGAATGGACAATTCCTACGCCGGCGCCCTACCATACGTTTGAAACGCCGCCGAAAATCGACCCGGCACACGCGCACTCCTAGGAGTCTGGTGACAGATGCTTCGAATAAGCGACAAGCCCAACCTCAATACCGCAGCCAATCTGGTTGTGGTAGCGGTGTTGATGTTTGCGTTTGTGTTCGTCGTGATGGTGCCGCTTTACAACGTGCTTTGTGATGCCCTTGGGATTAACGGCAAACCCAGTGGGCAGAGCTACACGGCGGTGGAGGCAAAGGTCGACGAGAGCCGTACGGTAACGATCCAGTTTATCGCCAGCAATAACGAGGGTATGCCCTGGGAGTTCGCGCCCAGCACGACGATGATGAAAGTGCACCCCGGCGCCGTAAACGGCACGGTCTTCCAGGCGCGCAACCCCATGCCCAATCCGATGGTGGCCCAGGCGATACCAAGCATTTCCCCCGCCCGGGCGGCACCCTATTTTCACAAAACAGAGTGTTTCTGTTTTAACCAGCAGCCCCTGGATGGCGAAACTGCGGCAGAATTGCCACTGCAGTTTATCGTCGACCAGGATCTGCCGCGCGACATCGGGACCATCACCCTGTCGTACACGATATTTGATGTAACAGATATGGCGGGTGCAGCAGTTGCTACCCGCTGAGCGCAGGTCGGGGACCTGTGCCCTAAACTCGGAGAGATAACATGACAAGTCAAGCGTCCACTGAGTACGAAAAGTATTACGTACCGGAGAAGAGCAAGTTGGCAGTTTGCGCCACGACGGGGCTACTGCTGAGCATTTTTGGCGCCGCCAGAATCATGAACGATATGACGTTTGGCGATCCAGCTGTGGCGACAAACTCCTGGACTATATTCCTGTGTGGCATGTTTTTCTTCGTCGGCACGCTGTTTGCCTGGTTCCGCATCACGATTCGCGAAAACATCGCCGGCATGAACAGCGCGCAGCTGAAAAAATCCTACGTACTGGGTATGTTCTGGTTCATTTTTTCGGAGGTGATGTTTTTCTTCGCGTTCTTTGGCGCATTGTTCTACGTGCGCAACCTGGTTGGCCCCTGGTTGGCAGGCGAGGGCGACGGCGGGCGCATGAACGGCATGTTGTGGCCCGGCTTTGAGTATGTCTGGCCCATGATGCAGACGCCCCAGGAAGCAGTGGGTGGGGCGGCCGCACAGTTGATGGCCAACAACGGCTCTTTCACCAGCCCCAACACCAGCCTGTCTTTTGCAGACGCCCACGTATGGTGGCACTGGCTGCCGATGTGGAACACGCTGGTACTGTTAACGTCCAGCTTTACCTGTCACATCGCACATATGGGCATCCTCGCTGGCGATCGCAAGAAGTTTAACCTTTGGTTGGGCATCACCGTGGTCCTGGGTATTGTCTTCCTGGGCCTGCAATACATGGAATACCATGAGGCCTACGTAGAGTACGGCCTGACACTGAATGCGGGTATTTACGGCTCCACGTTCTTTATGTTGACCGGTTTTCACGGCTTCCACGTATTCATGGGCATGACAATGCTGCTGATCCAGCTCCTGCGTTCGGTTATTGGCAAGCAGTTCACCGCCACTGACCATTTCGGCTTCGAAGCGTCGAGCTGGTACTGGCACTTTGTTGACGTGGTATGGGTGTTCCTGTTCCTGTTCGTTTACATACTCTAGGGCTCTACAGGCGATGATTCCTGGGCTGCCTGTGGCGTAGGCCCGGTATCCCAGGGATTGCCATGGCCCAGCTGGCCAGTCGCCACGCCGTATGCAATCAGTGCCATCAGCACAGATGCGATGGCCAGCCTGACACCCAGCGAGTGAAAGGTCCGGCGCTTTTTCCCGTCACCCTGGTCCATCATCAGGTAGTAGAATCCGCTTCCCAGGCTGGCGATCAACGCCAGCATCAATATGATAATTGCAGCTTTTAACAATGGGTGTCTCCTTCAATAGTCCGGTGCAGTATAAACCAGCCGCAAAATTTGCGCCGGTGCTGGATCATGGTTGAATCGAAATCCGGATTTCAATTTGACTTCGAATGGCGTATCGCGCTTTTCACCGCGATACTGGTTCCGTTCATGGTCAGCCTGGGGTTCTGGCAGTTGCAACGTGCAGACGAAAAAAGCGCGATGGCGGCGGCCTTTGACGCCCGTCAGAACCAGCTCCCGGCGCCCATCACCTCGCTGTGGGATCAGCCGCCCGGGATGTTGGCGTACATGCCGGTGCAAATGAGCGGCCGCTTCCTGCCGGACGCGTATTTTCTGCTGGATAACCAGATGCGTGGGGGGCAGGTCGGCTATGAGGTGCTGGATGTTCTGCAGCTGAATAGCGGTGGTAGTGTGCTGGTAAACCGGGGCTGGGTGGCAGGCGGAGGCGACCGGCAGTCGTTGCCATCGGTGCCGCGAATTGACGGTCCGGTGGAGATTACAGGACACGTTTATATCGCACCGGGCTCGCCTTTCCTGCTGGCAGAGCAGCAGCTCGACGGCAAATGGCCGATGCGCATCCAGGCGGTGGAAATGGAGAAGCTGGCACCACTGGTTGTCGCGCTACAGGGCGGCAAAGTGTTTCCCTGGCCCGTTCGCATCAATGCCGATGCGCGTGGGGCCCTGGTAACGGATTGGCAGATAGTGAATATGAGCCCGGTAAAACACCAGGCGTACGCGGTACAGTGGTTTGCGATGGCGGCGGTGCTTCTCGTGTACTACCTGATGCGCAGCAGTAACGTGTGGCAGTTGCTGAGGGGCACACTGAGGAGAAGTGATTAAATGACAAACTCAAACCCCTCCACCAACAATCGCATGGTACTGTTGTTGATCGGCGGTATTCCGTTGATCGTGATACTGGCGGCCTCCTGGTTGTGGTTCTTCGTGGCGCGGGGCGACCTCGACCTGGTGGGAATGCTCGGCACCGCCAACCGGGGTACGTTAGTGCAGCCGCCGCGGCAAATTGACGAACAGGCCCTTCGCGATGAGTCGGGTGCCAGTGTCAAGATTGCAGATATGGAACCGCGCTGGACGATGGTGGTGCCCGTTGCGGGTGGGCGCTGTGATGCATCCTGTGAGAAAACGCTGTATGTGACACGCCAGATTCATGTCGCTATGGGCAAGGAGTTCAATCGCCTGCGGCGCTTTTATATCAGTGATTACGCCGCCAGCGACACTCAGTTGCAGGTGGAGAGCCTTAGTGACGATCGCCCCGCACCAGGGGGCTTCGCCCAATACCTGGCGACAGAACACAACGGCTTGCAGGCCCTGACCCTGCCTGCCGCCGCCTACACCGCGCTGTTTCCGGAACAGGGCGCTGATGTGGGGACCTGGTACCTGATGGACCCGGCGGGCTGGATTATGATGTCATACAATGATCAGGTGCCGTATAAAGACGTAATTGCAGACCTTAAATTCCTGCTTAAAAATTCCGGTGGCTAAACGCTCATGACAGATCTACAGCAGACAGGTGCAGCCAACTGGCGCGACTACAAGGAGCTGACAAAGCCCAATGTGGTCCTGCTGATGATTCTCACCTCGGCTATCGGTATGTTTATGGCCGTGCCGGGTATGGTGCCGCTCGACGTTCTGGTACTGGGCAACCTGGGTATCGCCCTTTGCGCAGGCTCCGCCGCTGCGGTGAATCATCTGGTGGATCAGCATGTGGACGAGAAAATGGCCCGCACGCACAATCGCCCCATCGCCCAGGGCCGGGTGAGCAATGCACAGGCCGCTCTTTTTGCAGCGGTGATGGGGTCGCTCGGTATGGCTATCCTGTTTATCTGGATCAATGCGTTAACGGCCTGGCTGACGCTGGCATCCCTCGTCGGTTACGCTTTTGTGTACACCATGTTCCTGAAGCGGGCCACGCCACAGAACATCGTGATTGGCGGCCTGGCAGGCGCAGCGCCCCCGCTGCTGGGCTGGACGGCAGTTACTGGCGACATAAACGGTCACGCGCTGTTGCTGGTACTGATTATATTTGCCTGGACCCCACCGCATTTCTGGGCGCTGGCGATTCACCGCCGCGAGGAGTATGCGAAGGTGGAAATACCGATGTTGCCGGTGACACACGGCGTCGCATTCACCAAACTGCACATACTGCTTTATACCATCCTGATGTTCCTGATCACCCTGCTGCCCTTTGTGACACGCATGAGTGGGCCGCTCTATCTGCTGGGAGCTGTTGTGCTCGGCGGTGGATTTCTGTACTGGGCGATCGAGTTGATGCGCGGTAAGAACCCGAATGCGCCCATGGAGACTTTCAAGTATTCGATCATCTACCTGATGGCGTTGTTTGTGGTTATGTTGGTCGATCATTATATTTTCCCGGTGCACACGTTATGAGCCAGTCCCGCAATATCAAGCTGACGGTCGCAGGCCTCCTGCTGGTAATCGCAGTCATCGTCGGTGGGTTCGTGCACAGGGTTTCCCTGCCGCGCGTGATGACTGAATCAGAAATGAAGATAAACGGTTTGTACCTGTTTGAAACACCGCGCGACATCGGTGAATTCGCACTGGTAGACCATCGCGGTGAGGTTTTCGACCCGGCGCGGCTTGAAGGCCACTGGAGCCTGGTGTTTTTTGGTTTTACGCATTGTCCGGATATCTGCCCGACGACCATGACGTTCCTGAACCAGTTTGTCAGCAGCCTTGAAGGTACCGAAGCCCAGGATACCCAGGTGGTCATGGTGTCCGTCGATCCAGCCCGGGATACCGTGCAACAACTGGCGTCATATGTACCCTTTTTCAATCCCGATTTTACCGGCGTCACTGGCGAATTCCTGGATATACATCGCTTCGCCACTGCCCTGAACACCCCTTTTCGCAAAGTGACAGGAGAGGACGATAATTACCAGGTGGAACACAGTGCCAATGTAGCACTGATAAATCCCCGGGGAGATTACGCCGGGTTTTTCAAGTCGCCGCTGGATCTGGCAAAGATGAAGGTGACGTATCGCTCTGCCAGGTATCTCTGGGATCATTGATTTGAGAGCGCCTGCTGTTATGTGGGCGCTTACTAACATAATATGGGTTGGCCGGCCCCGTTGGGAAAGGCAACAATCAAAGTGAGTTCTATTATGGCTTCTGAAATGCCGCCCCTTGTTCTCGTTGACGGTTCCTCCTATGTCTACAGGGCCTACCACGCCCTTCCAATGCTGACCACGTCCAGCGGGCAGAACACCGGGGCTGTGCGCGGAGTCGTCAGTATGCTCAGGAGGCTGGTCGCGGATTATCCCAACAGCCCCGTTGCCGTGGTATTCGACGCCAAGGGCAAGACCTTCCGCGACGATATTTTCGAGCAGTACAAGGCCCACCGCCCTCCCATGCCGGATGAACTGCGAGAGCAGATCGAGCCGATTCACGCTATCGTCAAGGCGATGGGGCTGCCGTTCATCTGCGAACCCGGTGTGGAAGCGGACGATGTCATCGGCACGCTTGCACGGCAAGCCAGCGAACAGGGCAGGCATGTGGTGGTTTCCACCGGAGACAAGGACATGGCGCAGCTGGTGAATGAACACACCACGCTGGTCAACACGATGACCGATACCGTGCTCGACGAGGCCGGCGTGAACGACAAGTTCGGTGTGCCGCCATCGCTGATTATCGATTTTCTCGCGCTGATGGGCGACAAGGTGGACAATATTCCCGGTGTGCCCGGTGTAGGCGAGAAAACCGCCCTGGGCCTGATACAGGGGTTGGGTGGCCTGGACGATATCTACGCGAACCTCGACAAGGTCGCGGAGCTGTCCTTCCGGGGAGCCAAAACCATGGCGGCGAAACTGGAGCGGGAAAAGGACAGCGCCTACCTGTCCTACCTGCTGGCCACGATCAAGACAGACGTACCGCTGGAGTTTCGTCCGGAGCAACTGGAAAACGCACCGCCTGACCGGGACGCGCTGGTGGACTGGTTTACCCGTATGGAGTTTCGCTCCTGGCTCGACGAGCAGCTGGACGGCGCCGGTGCCCCAGTTGCCGATGCAGAAAAAATACCCACAAGCTACGACATCGTCACGGAACAGGCCGCGTTCGACACCTGGCTCGAGACACTCTCAGCGGCACCCCTGTTTGCCTTTGATACCGAGACGACCAGCCTTAACTACATGGACGCGCGCATCGTCGGCGTCTCGTTTGCGGTGGAACCGGGTAAGGCAGCCTATGTGCCGTTGGCCCACGATTATATGGGAGCACCCGCGCAGCTGCCGCGCGATGCTGTGCTCGCGGCACTAAAACCCCTGTTGGAAGATGAAAACCGGGCCAAGGTGGGACAAAACCTCAAGTACGATGCCAGCGTGCTCGCCAATCATGGCATCACGTTGCGGGGTATCCGCTTCGACACCATGCTCGAATCCTATGTGCTGGACTCGACTGCCACGCGCCACGATATGGATAGCCTGGCACTGAAATACCTCGGCCAGAAGACAATCCATTTCGAGGATGTCGCCGGCAAGGGCGCCAAGCAACTGACCTTCAACCAGATCAAGCTGGAGGACGCAGGCCCCTATGCCGCGGAGGATGCGGATATCACCCTGCGCCTGCATCGGACGCTGTGGCCGAGGCTCGAGGAGCATGCGCGCCTGAGCGAGGTGCTGACGTCCATCGAGGTGCCGTTGGTGCCGGTGTTGTCCCGCATAGAGCGCCAGGGCGCCCTGATATCCCGGGAGCTGCTGGTGCAGCAGAGCGGTGAGTTGGGAAAACGCCTGCTGGAACTGGAGGGAGAAGTGCATGAGCTGGCGGGGCAGCCCTTCAATCTGGGTTCGCCCAAGCAGCTGGGAGAAATCCTGTTCGAAAAACTGCAACTGCCCGTCATCAAGAAAACCCCCAAGGGGGCACCCTCCACCTCTGAGGAAGTACTGGTGGAGCTGGCCCTGGACTATCCCCTGCCCCAGCTGGTACTGGAGTACCGCAGCCTGAGCAAGCTCAAGTCCACTTACACCGACAAACTGCCGGAGATGATCAACGCCACCACCGGACGGGTCCACACGTCCTACCACCAGGCAGTGGCAGCGACGGGCCGGCTGTCGTCCACGGACCCCAACTTGCAGAATATCCCGATCCGCACGCAGGAGGGCCGGCGCATTCGCCAGGCGTTTATCGCGCCCCAGGGTTACAAGATTCTTGCAGCGGACTACTCGCAGATCGAGCTGCGTATCATGGCGCACCTGTCAGGCGATGCGGGTTTACTCAAGGCGTTCACCGAGGGGCTCGATGTGCACTCCGCGACGGCCTCCGAAGTCTTTGAAGTGCCGTTGGATTCTGTCTCAGGTGAGCAGCGGCGCAAGGCAAAAGCGATCAATTTTGGCCTGATTTACGGGATGTCTGCATTCGGGCTGGCCAAGCAATTGCATCTCGGGCGCCAGGAAGCCCAGGAGTATATAGACCGTTACTTTGAGCGCTATCCGGGCGTGGCAGAGTATATGGACCGCACCCGCACGGTGGCCAAAGAGCAGGGCTTTGTGGAAACGCTGTTCGGGCGGCGTCTCTATCTTCCCAACATCAACGCGCGCAATAAAATGCATGTGCAGGCAGCGGAGCGCACCGCCATCAATGCGCCGATGCAGGGTACGGCTGCAGATATCATCAAGCGCGCGATGCTGACCGTGGATGCCTGGCTGCAGCAGGGCGAGTCCGATACCCATATGATTATGCAGGTGCACGACGAACTGGTGTTTGAGGTACCCACGGGAGATGTTGAGCCGGTGCGTGAGCATATTTGCCAGTTGATGTCGGAGGCGGCTGAGTTATCGGTGCCGCTGTTGGTAGAGGCAGGGGTTGGCAATAACTGGGATGAAGCGCATTAGTTCTTGCTGCGGAGCGAGATCGTCCCGCGCGTCCCGGTGCACACCGTCTGGGCTGTAGGGCATGTTTAGCCTTGGTGCGTTTTGCGGGAGTCTTTCGGCGAGGACTGTTCGAATCCCAAAAATTGCGTAGCAATTTTGGTTGAGTTCCGCAGCCGCCCGCAAAACGCACCAAGGCTATGCCCGTGCCCAGACGGTGTGCACCGGGACGCGCGGGACTCGACCACGAAAGAATTAAAACGAGCGTGAACTTTTCCCCAGTCGCCCAGTCTTATTATCTGTAGCGCAAGCTACATCCCTAAGTGGCTTTTATCCTGAGCCAAGTGAGCAAGCCTCTTTCCCCAAGAGGCCCTAGATTCCCCGGTTGCCTGTGAAAAGGCAATCGGGGTTTGTTTTTCCGGGGTGTCCTTCGCGGTCAGGCCGTTACCTGGTCTACACCCGTATCCGTCAGCCAGTGATCCAGGACTGCGATCAACTCCTTGTGGCCGTCGTGTTTCAGCGCGGAAAAGAGTTGTGCGCTGACGAGGTCGGCGTGGTTTTTCAATTTGGCGCGCACCTGCAACAACGCGGAACCGGCTGCGCCGCGTTTCAGCTTATCGGCCTTGGTCAGCAGGATGTGGACGGGCATGGCGGCCTGTAACGCCCACTCGAGCATCTGCTGGTCAAACGGTTGCAGGGGGTGACGAATGTCCATTAACAGGATCAATCCGCGCAGGCACTGCCGATTTTGCAGGTAATTTTCCAGCTGTTTGGTCCACTCCCGCTTCACGGCAAGGGGTACTTTGGCGAATCCGTAGCCGGGAAGGTCTACCAGACGCTGGCTCTCGGACACCTCGAAAAAATTGATGAGTTGCGTTCGCCCGGGTGTTTTAGAGGTTTTTGCGAGCTTCTTGTTGTGAGTTAAGCTATTGATAGCACTGGATTTTCCGGCGTTTGACCGGCCGGCAAAGGCAACTTCCCACCCGATGTCCGGCGGACACTGCGATACTTTCGCCGCGCTGGTGAGAAACTGCGCGACCCGATAATTGGGTGCTGCAGGCGCGGCGGCGTGTTCGGTGTCGTTCATTGCGAGGGATTGCCTTTTTTGGTCTGGGTAACTCGTATATAATGCCACAGCTTTTTCGTCTGTTATCAAATGCTTGTGTGGTTAATTCACTGGCTGGTTCTATAGAGGTTTCCTATGAAAAAACTTTTTGCTGCTGTTTTGATGAGTTCTGCTGTTGGTGCCTGGGCTGACGCCGCACCTGAACAATACCAGTCATCCTGTTTTGCCTGTCATTCAACGGGTGCCGCAGGCGCGCCGAAAACGCACGATCAGGCTGCCTGGGAGCCGCGTATGGCCAAAGGGATGCCGGCATTGGTCGAATCGGTGAAGAAAGGCCTTAACGCGATGCCGCCCACAGGCATGTGCTCAACCTGTACCGATGAGCAATACACCGCTCTCATTGAGTTCATGGCATCTCCTGCGCCAACGAACTGAACGTACTCCCCTACTCGTTATCTCTGGAATTCACATGAAAAAACTAGCAGTTCTGTTCTGCCTGTCGCTTGGCTGGACATCGATCGGTTTTGCCGCCACAACCAAGCCGGTGGGTGATGCCGCCGCAGGCAAGAACCAAAGTGTTGCCTGTGGTGCCTGTCACGGTGCAGATGGCAACAGCGCCTCACCCTTTCCCAAGTTGGCTGGCCAGGGCGAAAAATACCTGTACAAGCAATTGCAGGATATTCGCGATGACCTGCGCGTGGTGCCTACGATGGCTGGTCAGCTGGTTGGCAAGACGGACCAGGATCTTGCGGATATCGCGGCCTATTTTTCCTCGCAGGAGCGTTCGGGTGGTCACACCGACCCACAGCTCCTTGAACTGGGGGCAAAAATTTATCGCGCCGGTGTTCCCGACCGCAAAGTAGCCGCCTGTATCGCCTGCCACTCGCCGACCGGCAAAGGCAACGCGCCAGCGGGCTTTCCAGCACTGGCCGGCCAGCACGCGCAGTATGTTGCAGACCAATTGCGCGCCTATCGCAAAGGCTATGATGACCCTGCTGGTCGTACCAACGACGGTGAAGCGATGATTATGCGCACCACCGCGTCTGGTCTCAGTGACAAGGAAATCGAGGCCGTGTCCAGCTATGTGGCTGGCTTGAAATAGATGGAACGACGGCGGCTTGCTGCTGTCTCATCAAGCGTCGAATTTTTTTAAGGAGAGCACCATGATCAAACAAGCATTGCTGACAGTGTCCCTGCTGGTATTCGGTATTTGGGGTGCGGTGGCAGACGAGGCCGCAAAAACGTACGTGGCGGGTACCGATTATGACGTGATCTCACCGCCCGTGAGGGCCGTTGACCAGGACAAGATCGAAGTTGCGGAATTTTTCTGGTATGGCTGTAGCCACTGTTACGCTTTTGAGCCCATGCTGGAGCAGTGGAAAAAGACATTGCCAGCGGATGTGAGCTTCCGCGGCGTCCCGGCTGTCTGGCAGGATAAAATGGAACTTCACGCCAGGGCGTATTACACCGCCGAAGCGCTGGGCGTTCTGGATACCATGCAGATGGTGATTTTCCAGGCGATGAACGTGGATCGCAAACAGCTCTCCTCCCAGGCGGAAATCGCCGCGCTGTTTGTCGCCAACGGTGTCTCCGAAGAGGATTTCAACAAGGCATTTAATTCTTTCGGCGTGAAGAGCCAGGTTAGCCAGGCCGTGGCGACGGGCAAGGCTGCCAAGCTGGAAGGCACGCCTGCTCTTATGGTCAACGGCAAATACTATATCAGCTCGCGCAAGGCGGGATCACAGGCAAACATGCTGAAGGTCGCCGATTTCCTGATCGCACAGGAGCGCGCCGCCGCGGGAAGCTGATCCCGCGCAGCGCCCAGCTGCGTGTTGAAAAAGTCTCTGGCGAGTGCATGACCGGGGGAAGCTCACCGGGATGAAAACTGAGGTTTTTCCTGCCCCCCAGGAAGTGGCTTTGTAGGGCGGTTACGGATAGAAAAAGTGTTTCTCAGTCGCTCCCGGGATGCCGGACCAACGTAATTCGCTTGGTGAGAAACACTTTTTCTATCCGCAACCTCAGTGCATACCATTCGACTAGATCAAAAAAGAACTTCCATCCATTCACCTCAGAATCTAACGTTCG
>JAGRIK010000022.1 GCA_020443325.1 Halioglobus sp. | reverse complement strand
ACCTCACTCTTGCTTGAAAATTCTTTGCTCTCAACCTGTGCTCGGAGCCATTCGTCATTAGGCGGTGTGAAGGAAATACTTTGTCTAGACACTTTGTAGCCTCCGAAAACATCTGGTGTAATATCGAACCAATTTTGCACCAGCATTGGTCGGTGTCAATGCCTGGGCTGGGCGGGGAATCGCCGGTAGAACTCGCTCTTCGCCATAGTGAATCAGCCCCCTGGAAAAGAGGCCCATGAATTCATCTAATTCTAAGGTCAGGCAGCCTTGCGTGTACCGAGAACCAGGGCGCAGGCCAAAGCTTGGGCGCACGGCGAAGTCGTCATGATCTCCCGTCGTCCTGCTGAGGTTCCCTTTAGAAAATTAAGGGGCTTTAGTGGTCTTTGTGGTACTAGTGGTCTATGATTGGATTTGGACTGCTGTGCGGAGGTATCTTTTATGATCAGTAAACCACTTGTTATCCAGCCGGAAAGTGTATCGGATCACACAGGATTGGTAAGGCGTGCCAGGCGCCTTATACAGAATCTTGGTTGGCTCTCGCCAACCGCTTCCTTGGAAAGCAAGGGAGGAAAGGACTTTGGGCGCCGTATAGAAGCTTCCTGGACAGAAATAGCCCAAGGACACGGTGTTATGCGCTTGCAGCTGCGGAAACGCGATGCAGCGGTCGTCATGAGTATCGATCATTATGAGGAAGTGGTGCGTATGAAAGCACTTTGTGCGGAACTGATTGAACAGGTTAAGGAAAAGGAAATTGCTGAGGAGGCTGATGAGTACGAGGCCTTATATCGTCGTATTACCTCGCCGCAATCTCGCAAGGCTGCAGATGGTCTGTTTGCCGCGACTTCAGATAGCCTGCGTAAAACCTATCAGCCTGGGGGAACGGAAGCTCGGTGATTGCTGTTATTGCCGGTATTAACGGCGCCGGCAAAAGCTCCATTGCGGGTGCCAGCGTCCGCAGTGCGGGAGGTGATTATTTTAACCCGGACGAAGTGGCCCGCAGACTGATGGATGTTGATCACACACTTGCTCTGACTGAGGCCAATGCTCTTGCTTGGAAAATGGGATTTGAGCAACTATCTCGGGCTATTGACGAAGAGCTGGACTATATCTTTGAAACAACCTTGGGTGGAAATTCCATTTGTCAGCTGCTTCATGAAGCGATTGATCGAGGCCGGGAGGTGCGCATTTTTTTTTGCGGCCTGGCTTCGCCTGAATTGCACATAGAGCGTGTGGCCGCGCGCGTAGCTAAAGGTGGTCACGATATACCGGAAGCAAAAATCCGAGAGCGCTGGACGGGTGCCATCCATAACACGCTGGGCTTAATACCTCGATGTGCGGGGGTACGTGTATTTGACAACTCAGAACCATCCGACCGTGGCGGTCCGCGGCCAGTTTGTCTTTTCTCTCTTGTGGGGAATCGCTTTGATTCGTTGCCCATTGAAGCAATGCCTGAATGGGCCAAACCTTTAGCCAGCGCTGCTATCAGGAAGACGCTTGGTTAAACCTCAAGGCTTCCAAATGAGTTATGCCTGCGACGAGACCTGACAGTTTTCAATGCGGACAATCCATATTCCTCCAATCTTAAACGAGAGCACTCAACGGTCCATGCCAAGAGGTTATGCCCCAAGAAGTTCTGGCATTCGATGGCGGCTGTGCCTCCCATCGAAAATCCATAACGCGGTGAATCAAGCTGCCGTTGCATCGCGATGCCAGAACGCGTGGGCCACTCCGAAACGCCTCCCTTTAGTAATTCAGCAATAAAACGGACTCAATTCTGATCGCAGGTGCTATGCCGCTAGCAGCAGTGCCGCAGCGCCATCGCCATTTTGCACTGGAACCAGGAACTTATCGAAGTTGCCATTGGCAATGGCGTTGGCGGCGCGAACCTGAGTAATTTTTTTCTTGTCAGGGCTTGCGCGAGCATTAAAACTGACATATTGTATTACAATAAGTCAGATCTCCAATTCATAATAGCCAATATAAAAGAGGTAGCTTCACCATGAAAAATCCTGCTTTCCCGCTCCGTCGTCGTCTCATTCCACTCGCTGTTGCCAGTGCGACCGTCGCGATTTGTTCACCCTCTTATGGGCAAGGCCTGGAGGAGGTGATTGTTACTGCCCAAAAGCGCACAGAGTCGATCCAGGACATCCCCATGACGGTTGCCGTGGTCAGTGGCCAGACCATGAATGAATTTGCGATTTTCACGGCGACGGATCTCGCGCAGTCTGTGCCGGGCCTGGAGATATCTCCGGCGCCTCAGGGGCTCTCATCGCCGAAGATCCGGGGGCTGGGAACCGGTGTTGGCGCTGAAAACATGGAGCAATCGGTTGGCCTGTTCATCGACGGTGTATGGACGGGCAAGACGCGGGATTTACAGTCCGCCCTGTACGATGTGAACCGGGTAGAGGTCGTCAAGGGCACACAGACCTCCCAGCTGGGCAAAAACACCAGCCTCGGTGCCATCATGATCATGTCGAACCGCCCGGGGGAAGAAACTGACGGCTATGTGGAAGGCGAGTACGACTTCGAGCTCGGCACCTCGATCATCTCGGGTGCAGGGAACCTGGCCACCGATTACGGCAATTATCGTCTCGCAGTGAATCTCGTGCAGGAGGAGGGCTATGTCGACAACAAACTGGTCGGCGGCTACGACCCCAAGCGCGAGCAAAACTCATTTCGCCTGAGTGGTCTGTGGGACATCGGGTCGAAGTTGGAAGTCTATGCCAACTACTCCTATGACGACATAGAGGTTACCGGCATGCCGTTTGAGGTGTCAGATGATCCGCAGGGTTGGTATACAGGAATCACCGGTGATACCGATACCCACCTGAACAACAAAAACAAGAGCTATACTACCTACAGAAGTGACGGGAAGGATCGCGATAAGCAAAACGGCCACCGCGCCGTGGTTGAAGCAACCTATGACATCAACGACGATCTTACGCTGCTCGCCCTGTCGGGGTATAGCGAGTACAAGAATGACCCAAGGTTATACGACGCCGACTTTTCCGCCCTGCAGTATCTTGAGCAGACAAAAGAGAGCAAGTTTAACCAGTTCAGCCAGGAGATCCGTTTAAACGGCACCGCATTCGATGATGTACTGGACTACGTGGCCGGCGTTTTCTATTTGGATAATCACTTCAAGGATTCCTCTGGGACCAATTTCTTCGATGTGGGTTACATGCCCCTGCCGCCACCGGCTCCGGCGAGCCTGGTCGCGGCCACCGGGCCGGCAGTGGGAGAGAGCGGCTACAAACAGGATGTTGAATCGTGGTCGGTATACGGCAACGGCGCCATCCAGCTGGCCGACCAGTGGCGGCTGACGCTCGGGCTTCGCTATACCGACGAGCAAAAAGACCTGAAGGACTGGTACAACGCCTCTCTGGTGGATGAGAGCTATTTCTTCCTGGAGGCAAACGGTGTATATACTCCGGCCCCTCCGTTTGTCCTGGATCTCTTGCCGGCCGATACGTTCCTGGCAATTGTGAGCCCGCCGTTTCCCTCAACCAATCTTTCGCATAGCGAAGGCAATGTGGATGGGTCCGTCAACCTGCAATACGATTTCGGTGATGCCAGCAACGTTTACGCCTCCTGGGCGCGAGGAAGTAAAAGTGGCGGTTACAGCACCGCAGCTGGGCCTGACGCTGAACCCTTTGATACGGAAGAGGCCGAAACCACTGAGATCGGAGTCAAGACGGAGCTCATGGATGGCGTGCTGCGCCTGAATGGTGCGCTGTTCTATACCAAGATTGACAACTTCCAGTCGGTGAATTTTGTCGGCGATGGCTTCGCCGCTGAAGCCATTCCCGTTGAGACCAAGGGGGGAGAGTTCGAGACCATGTGGGCAGCGACCGACTCCCTGGTGCTGTCACTGTCTGCGACTTACGCCAAAGCCGAGAACCGGGATACCAATGAAACACCCTCCGGTGCACCCGACTGGACCGCCGCGTTTACCGCATCACACACGCTGCCGCTGGGTTCGGAATACGTCATTCGCACCAACGCCCAGGTGAACTATCGCGATGATATGTATGCGCAAGCCGGTGAAACGTATGAGGCACCGGCGATTACCCTGGTTGACCTGCGAATCGCACTGGCGCCTGTTGACGACACGTGGGAGCTGGCACTGATGTCCAGAAACCTGTTCGATGAGCAGAAAGAGTCCTTCGGGTTCCCGTATCCCGTGCTGGGCGAGGCGTATGGGACTTCCATTGGAAGTTACAACCGTCCCCGTACGGTTTCGCTACAGGCCAGCTACTATTTTTAGATGGACGGGTCTTTGCAGCCGGCTAAATGCCGGCTTTTTTTTGGGTACAGGATTTACAGTCTGTTGCGAGAGGCAGGGCGTCGCTTGCGATCGCTGTGTGAATGATCGAGACTCTTTGAACGGACATGCCGTCTGATGACGCCCACCAGGCGAATTGCACTGACGCTGTAGCCGTACGTTCCCAGGTGAACCTTTTTGTCTTTGGTAAACGTCGGTCAAGCCGCTACCTGCCTACGTCGCGCTCACGAGATGCCACTGTTCGGATATGCCGTAGCCCGTTTTATCTCCCCACTGGTAGCGGGCCAGCCCTTCATTGATAAAAATGGCACCGCCGGGACTGGGAACCTTGGTGGGGCACATATTCACCATCTCGCCGGTGATGCGAATGTCCTCTCCTTCGGCTGTGGTGGCGGTCATCACCACGCTTTCCTGAAGGATAGTCCCTGCTTTATAGCGCGTCTCTACACGCAAATCGTTCAGTTCAATTTTCTTGTCCTGCCGCAGCAGCCAACTGCCGATGGTCAACCAGCTCCCGTCCTTCTGGCGCAGTGCGCTGCCGCCCAGCGCAAGTTCGGGGCCGAAGTTCACTGAAAACCAGTGTACGTGAGGGGAGGGTGCTGTAGAGCCTTCTGAGGAGTTGTCATCTGTGCCCTGGCCCATGCTCCAATCCCTCGGGCCCCATGATTTATCGCGTACGCCGAGACCTTCTACAGACCATTCCTCATTGCCGAGCTTTACCGTGCCCGACACCCTGCCCGACTGCTCAAAATGGCCCAGGTTGTCTTTGATTATAAAGTGAGGCGGGGAAAGGCATTCGAATTCCAGTGACATATCCAGTTGTGCAGGAGTAAACCAGCCGTCGGGGCGCAACTTGCTGCGCTGCAGCAGTATCTCACCATCGGCGATGTCCTGTGCCTCGCCCTTGTAGTTGAGCAGCCAGCGCTCGTGCGGAACGATGCAGCGCAGTGCGAGATTGCCGACATTCAAGTCGCCGTCGTACTGACGCAGGTCGCCGGCTATATCCCGCCTGCCATAGGTGAATGCAACCCTGGAACCTGGCAGGTACACCACGTGCAGGGCATCCGCCCAGCCACTGCCGGGGCGCCACCCCATGCGGGTGAACATCCCCACCTGCGCCTTTGGGTCGTAGAAGTTGAAATAGTAGCTTTCGCTCCAATGGGGTGCGTCGCCTACCGGGTGCATTCCTTCGTGTGTGCTCATCAATTATCTCCCTTTACGGCTGCCCCTCTCCGGATCGGGAGGGTTTGCTGGTCGGTCAAGAAAATACCATGCCTATTGCAAAAAAGTAATATTGTAATACAATAATTCTGTCGCGGGCTTGGACTGAGCTGATGGCAGCAAGCGGCCGTGGCATGATAATCATAAATACGCGCGGGCGAGGTGCCTCATATCGCAACGCCCTGGTGTGTTGAACCGGAACGGGAAAATAATCACTTATGTATGAAACCCTGCACTACGCTCTGGCGCCGTATTATCTCTACATCAAAATGGTTCATTTGCCCGCCGCTTTCCTGTGGTTCTTCAGTGTAACGTTGGGTTACTCCTATTACCTGGTGCCGGTCATGCAGGCATGGCGCAGGGATTCATCAGACCCCGGTCTTACCCTGATGCGCAACTGGGTCTTCGAGCGCTTTGATCAGGGGGTAGTGATAGAGCACGTCGCCTACCCGCTGGTTATGATTTCGGGGATTCTACTATTTATTGCCGGCGGCTGGGGGCCTGAGGCGGGCTGGCTGATGTTGAAGCTGGTTATCGTCGTTGTGGTCACCCTGCCCATGGAGGGCGTCGATTACTACATATCTCACTTGAATGGCAATAAGCGACACTTGCGCGACAAGAATGGCGAGCCCGATTGGGAAGTCTATGAAACCGCCCTGCACCGCCACTGGTGGTTTTTTCTGATAACGACACCGATGGTGGCGTTTATGCTGGTAACCGTGATTTATCTCGCGATTACCAAGCCCTTCTAACCGGGGAATACACTATGGATTCAGATTCAAAAACCCAGGCTGTCGATGCAGCGAGCTATAGTCGCGAGTTTAATGGCACGCCTCGTCTCTACCTGTTGGCATCTATTATCACCGGCCTGTACCTGGGGGTTAGTATCCCGCTGGGTTATGGATTGATACGCTACCACTTTTTAGGTGATGCGAGCGTTTTCAGTTTTCAGCTACTACTTTATACAGCCCTGTTTTTTGTCGTCTATATCCCGCTGAGCTACCGGATTATGTTGAAGTATGACGGTTTATTATCCAGCGGAACCCAATGGGCACACAAAAAAGCGAACGTTACATTAATTGAACAAAAGGAGCATCGTCGCTTTGGTTAAGGTCGAAGCGCCCGCGAGAATGGCAACCAAAATGTCTTCACATTTTTTACAGATGAGCTGCCGATTGCTGCTGGCCATCGGTGCACTGCTGGCAACGCATATTTCTGTAGCAGACGAACCTGATGTCGAAGCGGGGCGGGCCCGGGCGGCTGTCTGCCACGCTTGCCATGGACCGGAGGGCGTATCCAGTAACCCGGCGTGGCCCAATCTGGCTGGACAGAAATCACCCTACTTGGTTAAGCAGCTTAAAGCCTTTCGCGAAGGGACCCGGGAAGACCCGACAATGACTCCGATGGCGAAGCCGCTTACGGATAAAGATATTGAGGATATAGCCGCCTACTACGCCAGCCTGGCAGACGCGCCGGAATGTGACGCCGCCAATTAGGCGGCCGGTGATCTCCGGCGGGTGTCGGCAATGTGAGTTATTATTACCGTTGCAACGGTAGTAACGGAACTGCAGCTCCGGGAACGACTTGAGATGAAACTGAAAACACTTGTTATCGCCGTACTGTTGATCCTGGCTGGCGTCGGCCTGTTGCTATGGCTCGTGGCCGCCGGCTTCCTGGGTCGCGAGGTCGGCATGGGTACGCATTCGACTGTACCCGTTCCCGTTGAGGAAGTGGCCCTGCGAGCGCAGCGCCAGCAGGCGGTGTGGCCAGAGCGCGCAGAAACAGCACGAGAGACCCCGGAGCAGGTCGATAGCCAGATTCTGTTCGGCGATTTTCATGTGCATACCACTCTCTCCGGCGACGCCGCCAGTATGAGTATGGCGCTGCTGGGCGGGGAAGGCAGCCGTCCACCTGCGGCGGCCTGCGATTTCGCCCGCTACTGTTCGTCCCTGGATTTCTGGTCGATCAATGATCATGCAGAGCAGCTAAGCTCCCGTATTTGGCGGGAGACCCTAGACGCTGTGCGCAGCTGCAACGCAGTGAATGCCGATCCCCAATACCCCGACACCGTCGCCTTTCTCGGCTTTGAGTGGAGCCAGATGGGGGATTCAGCGAAGAACCATTACGGCCATCGCAATGTCATCTTCGCCAGTACGGATGACGATAAAATTCCGGCGCGCCCGATAGCGTCGCGCTCTCCCGAGACTATTAAATTTGGCGGGCTGCCCCGTGCCCTGCGCGCATTGAATTTCCTGCTCACGGGGGAGCGCAATACGCTGGACCTGAGTCGTTATTTCGAAGAAGTCAGTGCAGCGAGGGCGAACGTCTGTGCAGACGGCGTACCTGTCCGTGATCTTCCGGCCGACTGCCTGGAGGAGGCGGCCACGCCCGCTGAACTGTTTGCCAAACTGGATGACTGGGGCTACGACTCATTGGTCATTCCACATGGCACCACCTGGGGGAACTACACGCCCCCCGATTCATCGTGGGAGAAACAACTGGGGGCGATAGGGCACGATCCTGCCAGGCAGACGCTGGTGGAAGTGTATTCTGGCCACGGTACCGGTGAAGTGTATCGGCCGTGGCTTGCGGTCGAGGCGACCGGGGATGGTAGCGTCGTGTGCCCGCAACCCACAGCCGATTATCTGCCATCGTGCTGGCAGGCGGGCGAGATTATTCGCCGTCGCTGTCTCACAGAAGGTGAGAGTGAAGACGAATGTGAGGCTCGCGCTGTACGCACCAGAGAGCTGTATGTTGAGCGCGGTATTGCGGGGCATCTTGTGGTTCCCGATGCGCAGGTGGAAGACTGGTTGGATGCCGGGCAGTGCAAGGATTGCTTCCTGCCAGCGTTCAACTACCGCCCATTGGGCTCGCTGCAGTACATGCTCGCACTCAGCGGCTTTGACGGCGACAAGCCTCCCCGGCGTTTTCGTTTTGGGGTGATAGGCTCCAGCGACAATCATTCTGCCCGCCCCGGCACTGGCTACAAGGAAATAAACAGGCAGCAGATGACGGATTCCGTTGGGATGATAAAAGGCTGGTTTAACAGGCCGGGGCCGACGACTGGCCCATCCATTCCCGACCCGGTGGATATCACATTGCTCGATATCGTAGATCGGGCGGAGCGGGACCGGATCAATTCATTCTTCAGCACGGGCGGGCTGGTGGCAGTCCATGCGGCCGGTCGAACACGCGACGATATATGGGATGCCGTCAAACGCAAGCAGGTATACGGCACCAGTGGCGATCGCATCCTGTTGTGGTTTGATGCCGAGCACGAGGGAAAACATTACGCGATGGGCTCTGAGCTGCTTGGCAAGGAAAGCCCTCGCTTCAGCGTAAAAGCGGTCGGCGCGTTTGAGCAATTACCGGGCTGCCCGGAGTCCGGCCGGTTGGGCCTGGGTACCGATCGCCTGCAGGCACTGTGTCTCAACGAGTGCTACAACCCGTCGGAGAAACGAAAGCTAATTGAACGGCTGGAGGTGATAAAAATAACACCCCAGGCAGAGCCAGGGGAGCCGGTCGCGAACCTGATTCAGGACCCGTGGTTGGTGCACGAATGTCCGGCGGACCAGCTGGGATGCAGCTTTAGTTTTACAGACCCTGAGTATTCCACGGGTGCGCGGGATGCGGTTTATTATGTCAGGGCGATACAGGCCACGTCCGATGCGATTAACGGTGACAATCTGCGGTGTGAGTTTGACGATGAGGGGCAGTGTATTGCCGTCAATCCCTGCCACGGCAACGCGGCGCTTACTGAATATGAAGATGATTGCCTGGCCCCGGTCAATGAGCGGGCCTGGTCATCACCGATTTTTGTCGATTATAAAGCTGGCGGCTAGAAACCGAAAAATGTACGTGTTGTCTCCTGATAGTAAAGCGCGATCAATAGCATGGGCAGCGCAAATATCACCAACACCCCGATAGCCATCTTCACGCCGCGGCCTTCGGAGAGCAGATTGGTGACTGCTGCGCCCAGCATCACGCAAAACATGACTGCCGCTGCGATGCCCGCTGCTACTGGAAACCAAAAACCTGCTATCAATGCCGGTCCGCAGACAATTTCAATGGCGCCGGATACATAGGCTAGCGCGTACGGCATCTTCATCGATTCGAACTCTTCGATAAAGTGCTGGTGGCGGCTCAGTTTGAGTACCGCTGCGCCAGTGAAAAAGATGCCAAAAAGTAGCAGCCCTGCAAAAACCAGATAAGTCATTTCAATCTATCTCCACAGCGTCGCGAACCAGAGGGGCAGCGTTTCCGTTGTATTCCAGTCGTACGTAAAAGCTTATTTCCCGGGAGGCGTGGTATCACTAACCATTTCGGTGATCACTTCATCCGGCGTGCTGAGCATTTGTTGCAGCATGTCGATGGGGTAGCCCATTTGAGGTTTTGACGCATCGTATGCCGGTTGGGGCACGGGTGCTGCGGGCGCTTCATACGCTGCGGGATTACGGTATCGCTCCAGTTCCTCATCGGAGATACCCGCGAGTTTGACGACCTCTTTGTCGATCCAGGTGCCATCGTGGTCGAGCAGGTCGTTTGCGCCATCGTTGGTTGAAAGCTCGAGGGTCAGGTTTTCCGGGCCGGCAAAATAGATAGACGAACAAAAGCCGTGATGAACCGGGCCCATCACCGGAATGCCGCGAGAGCGAATCCGGTCGCGCAACGCCAGCATATCTGCCATTGTGTCCACGTTCAGTGACAGGTGCTGTAATGTGCCCGGCACGGATGTGCCCGCCCCATTACCGGGATGCGTCACGCCAATTTTGGTTTCGAGCTTGGCATTTTCAGGGATGAACACAAAGGCAACTGCTGCCTCACCGAGTTTCATGAAACCGTGCCATGCGCCCTCTGCGCCGTGCATCCAGTACAGGGCGATGAGTTCCATGCCGAGTACGTCACTGAAAAATTCAATCTGCTTTTTGATGTCGCCGGTGGAAATGGCGATATGGTGGAGAGCATTCGGCTGGTTCATTGTGGTTACCTCGTTCAATTCACGTAGTACTGGTGACAGTTCTGATGATAGTAATGTATGGATAACGAACTGTGTTCTCAGGCCTTCTTTATCAACTGTAGCGCGCGCTCAATTAACTTGATAGCCGAGGCATGTAGCGTCAAAGCCACATCCTCGGGAGCCTTCCCTGCGCAATAACGGGCGTAGGTGCCTTCCAGTATGATCGCCAATTTGAAACAGCCCAATACGCCGTACCACGAGATGTTGCTCAGGTCACGGCTTGAGTGTTCGCCGTAATGCCGGATGAGCTGTTCAATGGTGGGGTAGGCGCCCCACTCTGACCCCTCCAGCAGTAGCGTCTGCGTGCCATCGGCATCGGGCCAGGTGGCGATTATCCAGCCCAGGTCGATTAGGGGGTCACCGATAGTGGCAAGTTCCCAGTCGACCAATGCGGCCACTTCACCGCTGTCCAGCTTGAACATCACGTTGCCAACGTGCGCATCGCCGTGGAGTACACCCGGTTCGAAAGAAGCAGGGCAGTTGTCATCCAGCCAACGCGCGATGGTATCGATGCTCTTTGCTTCGCCCAGCCCCGGCCATTTTTCGTAGGTGGTGTAGCGTTCCAACTGCGCCAACCAGCGAGGTGCCTGCCGTGTAAGATAGCCATCAATCTTGCCGAAATCTGCCAGGCCAACCGCTTGGTAGTCAACGGCACCGAGTGCGGTCAGCGCTTCAATATGCGACAGGCCCATCCTGAACTGGATATCCTTACTGGATTTATGCAGTTCCGGCAGGCCATTGAGCATGTTGAAACCGGTGACAGGCTCCATCAGGTAGAAACTCGCGCCCAGCACCTCGGTGTCATCACAAGAAGCGATGAAGCCCGGGTGAGGCACATTGGAGCCAGACAGTGCGGACAGCACCGCGGCTTCTCGTTGCATTGTCTCGTTGGAGTATTTGCGCACGTGGGTAGGCGGGCGGCGCAGTACATAGGATCTTCCCGCCCGGTCGAACTGCAGCAATATATTCTGGGTGCCTCCGGTCAGCAGGCGGGCATTGGAGATGTCACCATTGCCGAGTTGCTGGGTGTCCATCCAGCCAGCTAATGCATTCAGGTCGACTAATTCGTTGATGGCGTTCAATTTTCCAGCTCCTGGATTATTGCCTGGTAGTCAGGTGAGCTTCAGTGGCGCGTTTGCATTCGCGCATTCAATAAATGTCATACAATAATACATATATTTGAGTAAAGTAAAGGGATAGCGTTTGCGAACATTGCGCAAGGTTGGCTCGCTGGCAGGATCGTCTGGCTACCTGTGCGTAGGTAAAGCTCTGCTGATCGCCATCGGCATTTTCAGCAGGGAGTGCCAGTTTGTCAGGATCTTCTGCGCAGCGATCCTCCACATCCGGTGCGAAATTGAATGTCTCTGGCGGTTGCCAGCGGAATCCGTGCTCCTGGAGTTGAGAGCCAATTGGGTCGTCAGGTGAGTTGTTGTTATCGTTCATGGCAGGCCACCAGTGCAATCACTCGTTGCCGATTCTCTAAAAAAGTAATATTGTAATACAAATTGTGTAGAAGTGAATTCAGGTTGAGGAGTATGTGATGGGCGCAAAGAAAATCGTGATTGTAGGTGGTGGCCACGCGGGTATTGAGTTGGCCAGGCGCCTGGATAGTCACGCAGAGGTGACGCTGGTGGATGGCAAGGATTGTTTTGTTCACACGCCTGCAGCGATTCGCGCTGTCACGGATTCGGCACTCCTGGACAAACTGATTATTCCCTACAGCAACCTTCTCAAGCACGGCACGATTGTTCAGGGCTGGGTGGAACGCATTGAGCCGCAAGCGGTGGTGCTGAGCGATGGCCGCAAACTGCCCGCGGATATCACCGTGGTTGCCATCGGCTCCAGCTATGCGGCGCCGTTCAAAGCTACCCGGGCGGGCCTGGATGAGTTCCGGACCACCAGCGAACGGGCCGCCGCTTCTGTTAAGGAGGCCAGAACGATTGTAGTGGTGGGCGCCGGTCCGGTAGGAGCCGAACTGGCCGGCGAAATTGCGCAGGCCTACCCCGCCAAAGAAGTGCACCTGATTACCGATGAGACGTCCCTGTTTCCGCAGTACACGCCTAACCTTGCCAAGAAGCTGCAGGCCGATTTTTCCCGCCTGGGGGTGCACGTGCATACCGGCAAGCGGGTCGAGCACCTCGAGTCCCTGAGTGAGCCCTATGCTGGCCCCGTTACCCTCCCGGGAGGGAAGCGTATAGAGGCTGATCTGGTGTTCCCGGTTATCGGTGCCCGGCCACAGTCTGCGTTGCTGGAATCCCTGGAGGGAGTAAGTACAGCGACAGATGGCCGTATTGAACACGACGGCTGGATGCGGCCGACTCCGTCGCTCCCCTCTCTGTTTGCAGTGGGTGATGTGCTGGCATCAGGTGATGCAATGACCATCGTCGCCATCTCGCGGCAGGTTCCCTGGTTGGAGAAAACGATCAAGACTGTGCTCGCTGGAAAATCGGTGGAATCGTGTAAGCCCTATACACCCTGGCCACTGGCGCCAATTATTTTGCCGCTGGGGCCAAGCCTGGGCGCTACAGTACTACCGTTCGGCAAGAAGGGGATGGCAGTGGGTCACTGGCTGACCTCCCGACTGAAAGGCAGAGATCTATTTATCACCAAATACCGCGAGCAGTTAGGGCAGGGTTAGCGTATTTCCAGCAGCGCCACCCGAAGATGAATAATGCCTGGAATATTGCTGCCGGCTAGCGATGCCTGGCGGGCGATACTCAGACGCTAGTCTTTTATGCTAACGGGAGCATCGAGATTGACTCCGGCCAGCTCACAGCCGCGGCGGAAATCGCGAATGTGTTTGGCCATCCAGGTCTCGGCTTGTTTTTCATTGCCTTTTTTCAGCGCCTGGAAAATTTTCGTGTGGGCTTCAAACAGGCGCTCACCGGGGCCGATATTGCGAATGACGGTTCCGAAAGCGGGAAACAGCAATTCACCCAGGGGCTCTCTCGCGAGCAACAGGGCGTGGTTGTCAGCGGCCTTGGCGACCAGTTCGTGAAATTCCACGTCACACTCCGCAAGTTTGACGGGCTTGTCGAGACACTCAGCAGTGCGCGCAAGGTTCGCCTCGATATCATCCAGCAATTCCGGTGAAATTTTGGTGGCTGCCAGCGCAGCTGCCGCCGGTTCCAGGGCCATCTGGACTTCCCATAGTTCACGGAAGGTGACTCCATGCAGCACGATGGCCTCGTGCATCGCATTGTGGACAATGCGGGGGGAGGGTGCGGTCACTACCATACGGCGACGGGGACCTCGTTTGATCAGACCGGCGCCTTCCAGTGAGCGGAAAGCCTCGCGCACCGTGGGGCGGGTGACTTCCAGCTGCTCGGCCAGTTCTGTCTCGGGGGGCAACAGGTCGCCGGGAGAAAGCTCTCCTGCCATGATCATGTCGCGGATGGATCCCTCTACCAATTGATAGGCTGGAACCTTCGACACTGCCTTGAAGGTTTGTGGTTTGCTCATTGGATGCTGACCATTGCTGACACTGTATGCTGTGAATTGTATATTGTCACACTAGTAAACAAAAGTGCAAACGGGATTGTGCCATGCAGGACAGCTTAATGGGGACAGATTGATCTGTCCCCATTAATCCTTCGGCATTTATGGTTTCATTGTATGACAATAATACTAAGATTGCATGGCAGGTCGTGCTTGTGCTAGGGTCATGACCATGCCGAATACAGCCCTGCAGCGAGACCCTCTCTACCTCTACCGCCAGAGCTACAAGCTTCAAGAGATTTAGCAGAATGACTACAGCAAAGAGCATTGAACAGCGATTTTCCCTGTCTGGAAGGGTGGCGTTAGTGACTGGCGGGGCCCGTGGCATCGGCGAGATGATTGCCCAGGGGCTGCTCTGTGCCGGTGCCAGGGTCTACATTACCTCACGAAAACAGGAAGACCTCGACCAGAAAGTCGCGGAACTAAGCCAGTCTGGTGAGTGTATTGGCCTTCTTGCCGATGTGAGCAGCAGTGAGGGTATCAACGCGCTGGTGGCAAGTTTCGCCGAGCGTGAGCAGCAGCTGGATATCTTGATCAATAACGCCGGCAAAACCTGGGGCGCCCCACTGGAGACATTCCCTGAATCTGCATGGGATGACGTAATGACAATCAACGTCAAGGCACCATTTTTACTGATCCAGGCGTTATTGCCATCAATGCGCCAGGGTGCCACGCCCGAGCAACCCCGTCATATCGTTAATATCGGCTCGGTCGCGGGTATCGTCAAAGATGGCATTCGCGCCTATTCCTACCAGGCCTCCAAAGCCGCCATCCATCACTTGACGGGGATCCTGGCCAAAGAGCTGGTGAAGGATCATATCAACGTTAATGCAATTGTCCCGGGCAGTTTCCCAAGCAAGATGACAGCGGGAATCACCAGGACCGAGGAGCAAAAAAGCGCATTACAGTCCACCATTCCAATGGGGCGGATGGGCGAGCCGGACGACATCGCGAACCTGGCAATATATATCTGTTCCAGCACTTATATGACAGGTGCTGTCGTTCCGATAGACGGGGGCGCAGTGCTGGGAAACACCATTGGGTACGAGAGCTTTTGGGGAGGCTAAAGCAATGAATCTGGAATTTTCTGAAGACGATAAACTTATCCACGATCAGGTAGAGAAATACCTGTCAAAACACTGTGGCATTGAAGAAGTCCGTACTGTACTGGACGGCAAGAAGGCATATTCCGAGGAGGTCTGGCGCGGGCTCGGCGAAATGGGGCTGATGGGGATGAATGTCCCGGCTGAGTATGGCGGGGTGGATACCGGCTACAAAAGCCTTTGCCTGGTGGCGCAAAGTATTGGCAAGCATGCGGCCCCGATT
>JAGRIK010000224.1 GCA_020443325.1 Halioglobus sp. | reverse complement strand
CCTGGCGAGTGATTACCGGGAAATGCTCGAGTGCATCCGCTGCGGTGCCTGCCTCAACCACTGCCCTATCTACAGCAGCGTGGGTGGCCATGCGTACGGCTGGGTATACCCGGGCCCGATGGGCTCCATACTCACCCCCCTGCTGACGTCGCTGGAACAGAGCCATGCGCTGCCCAACGCCTGTACCAGTTGTGGCCGCTGCGGCGAAGTCTGCCCGGCAAACATCCCCCTGCCCGACCTGCTGCGCGACTTGCGGCACGAGGAAAACAGCAGGAAACTGTCCGCTGGACGCTGGCGCCGGGGATTAACGCTCCACGCCTGGCTGGCGAGACATCCGAAGCTCTACCAGGCACTGACGGCCATCGCCATTCGCACACTGCATCTGTTCGGCCGCAAGCGCGGGAGTTTCACCCGCCTGCCGATGGCGGCAGGCTGGACCAGCCAGCGCGATTTCCCGGCACCACAGGGCAAAACGTTTATGCAGCAGTACAAGGCGCGATTGAAGCGCATCGCGGAGCAGCGCAATGAGCACTAGTGCACGCTCGGACATTTTTGCCCGCCTGCGCGACATCAGCCGCAAGGCGAGCCCGGAACGAATCGAACGGGATCGCCTGGCCCTGGGCGGCGCACCGGTACCCGTGCCGCCCGCATCCGAGATGTGCCAGGCCTTTCTGGTCAATGTGCTGAAGAACCGGGGTAGTGTGGACTGTGTTGGCAATCGCACCGAGGCCGTTGCGGCGATAGGCCACCATATTTATTCGCATTTTCGCAGCCACCGACTGGTTGCCGGCAATGACCCGCGCCTTGCCGCTATGCCATGGCGCGACGCTGGTGTACTGCCACGCTTTGGTCGCCTGGAAGTCGGTGAACCTGTGGCCCTGAGTTTCGCGCAATTGGGCGTGGTGGAAACCGGTGCCGTGGTGACGTGGACAGGCAAGTCCAATCCCGCCGCAAACAACCTGCTGCCTGAGCACCACATCGTACTGGTGGACACGACGGACCTGGTACCCGACATGGAACACGCCTGGGGCAGGATCAAGCAGGAAATGGAAAAGAACGGCAGACCGCGTGGCATCAACTTTATCGCGGGCCCCTCCAGCACTGCGGATATCGAGGGGCAACTGGTCTATGGCGCGCACGGCCCGCGCAAATGGCATGTCATACTGATGGGCAATATGCCCGCAGACGCACTCTCAAAAGCCCGCACTATCGCCGCTGTATAACGAAGTATCGCGTGCAGCCCACGCGCAGGCATTACAGCGGCGTATAGGTGAATTTCTGCCCGGCCACGGACGCTTCAAACATCAGGCCGCCGGTCGCAATCGTAAAAATCGCCATACCCTTGCGGTACCCACCCGACACTGTCGCGGCGTCATTGCGACCGCCACTGATACCCGCTGCTGCACCGCCGCCGGTACTGGCCTCCGCGGAAGCGCCGGCTGTGATCGCCACCGCCGATGCGTTTGCACTGAGTTCGAAATTCCCCGACGTAAAATCGTTGAATGCCTGCTCGTGCTCAAAGAAGACAATCTGGCTGTAAGCCTGCCCACCCCACTGCGCGCCAAGGGACAACTTGGTCACTGTAGAATTGCCGACGTGCTTGTTGCCGACAAATACCTTGCCCTCCCCGTAGGCGCCGCCAATGATAAAAGCGCCCTTGCCAACAGTCGGGAACACCGCATAACCGTAGGCCGTTTTAAAGTAACGGCCGCTCTCGCCGGCATTGCTGAAGGCCTTGATCGCGTCACTGTAACTGTTGGCCCAGGCGGCCGGACCGCCTGCACACATCAATGAAACCAGGAATACGAGCTTAATTACTTTGGACATATTGGGAACCTTGGGTTTTCTGTACACGGAACAGGCCGGCACTACCGGAAAAATTTCTGCGCAACGCCGACCAATCGGCGGCGCGGTAGCCTATTCTGTGTACACAACTGCGTCAGGTCAAGTCTCTTAACCGTCCCAGCAGATCGCAAACCCTGCAGGAATAGCCCCACTCATTGTCATACCAATTCAGTACTCGCAGGTAACGCCCCGCTGTCACGCCGGTAAAACCGGCATCGTAGATCGATGAATGGGAGTTGCCGATAATGTCGGTAGAGACAATAGGCTGCTCGCTGTAATGCAAAATGCCCTGCAAACGCGGTGATGCCGATGCCGCCAGCACCGCTTCGTGCACATCCTGCACTGCGACCTGCTTCCCCAGCTTGACAAACAGGTCCACCACAGACCCATCAGGCACCGGAACACGGGCGGCAATACCGTGCAACTTGCCTTTCAGCTGCGGCAACACCTCACCCACCGCCTTGGCGGCGCCGGTAGAGGTTGGAATGATATTCTCTGCCGCGGCCCGGCTGCGGCGCCAGTCGGAGTGCGGCACATCGGCCAGCCGCTGGTCGTTGGTGTAGGCGTGAACGGTGTTGATAACGCCCTCCTCGATACCGAACGCTTCGTCCAGCACGCGCGCCATGGGCGCCAGGCAATTGGTGG
>JAGRIK010000223.1 GCA_020443325.1 Halioglobus sp. | reverse complement strand
CGCCCTACAAAGCCACATCCCAGAAGCCGGAAAAAACCTCAGTTTCACCTCAGTTAGTCTTCCCCAAAGTCTTGCACTCACTAAAGGCTTTTTCAACACGCCGCTAGTGCAGTTTTAGACGCGGCTTCACAATGTGATTGATCCTGTCGGCAACCACCAACAGTGATGCCTTGAACCAGCCGTGCAATGCCACCTGGTGCATCCGATAAAGGGATATATACACCATCCTGGCCAACCAGCCGCGCACATTCAGGCTCTGGCCCTTGCCCAGGTTCCCCATCAACACACCGATCGCAGTGTACTGGCTGAGCGACACCAGCGAGCCGTGATCGCGGTACTTGAAGTCCTTCAGCGGCTTGCCCCTGATGCCCCTGACAATATTCTTGCCCGCCAGGCTGGCCATCTGGTGGGCCGACTGTGCGCGTGGCGGCACCCAGCGGCCATCACCGAGGGCGTAGCCGGCGCAGTCGCCAATCGCGTAGATGGTGTCATCGGTGGTGCTTTGCAGCGTCGGGCGCACCAGAATCTGGTTGATGCGATTCGTCTCGATGCCCTCAATACTGGCAATGATGTCGGGCACTTTCACACCGGCTGCCCACAGCATCATATCGGCCTGGACGATGTCCCCGTTCGCGCAGACGAACGCATTTTTCTCGGCCCTTGCGACATGGGTATTCAACCGGATATCTGCACCCAGCTTTTCCAACTCGGCGCGCACGGCCTCCGAGACATGTTCCGCCAGCGCTGGCACCAGCCGGGGGCCGGCCTCCAGGAGCGTAACCTTCAGGTGCTGCTGTGTGACCCTGCCAAGGCCGTACAGCGTAAATAACTGCCGCGCATTGAACAACTCCGCCGACAATTCAACACCGGTAGCACCGCCACCTACAATCACAATACTCAGGGTTCTTGTGGGTTCATCCATCAGCTTGCGATTGAGCTGGATAAAATGATTCACCAGTTGCTTGTGGAATTTTTCCGCCTGCCGTGGGCCGTCGAGGAATTGGGCGTACTCCGCCACGCCTGGGGTGTTGAAATCATTGCAGCCGCTGCCGATTGCGATCACCAGTTGATCGTAGGACTCGCGGCGCTGTGGCAAGACTTCAAAGCCCTCCTCGTCGCGCACCGCTGCCAACGCGATGCACCGGTTTACCCTGTCCACACCACCAAACTGTCCCAGCTTGAAGACAAACCCGTGCGTGGCAGCGTGGGCGCGATAGCTCAGCGAGTCGACCTCGGCATCGAGGCTCCCCGCCGCAACTTCATGAAGCAGTGGCTTCCACAGGTGGGTCTGGTTCTGGTCGATCAGCACGACGTCGGCCAGGCCCTTGCGACCCAGTTTATTACCCAGATAGGTCGCCAGTTCCAGTCCCCCGGCACCACCGCCGACAATCACTATCTTCATAAACTCGAGCAACCCGTGATGAACTCACACTATTCGTTACTACCGGGAGACACCTCTGCCGGCAATTCGCGAGCACTATAACCGTTCGCCCCGGCAAGCGCGAGTTGCTCCGGTGGAACGAAAAACCGGGGTGTGCTAAATTCTGTCGCTCGCCTGGCGCCCTGATTCCCCGAGGGAATAAAAATACAGATTTGAACAGGGACCCTATTCTTGCAAGCCAGTAATCCAGACACTCCCGCCCAGATACAACGCCTTCCCGGCTGGTTAGCTGGTATCCGGTTTGGCCCGGCCCTGCTTGTTTCACTCGCCGTCGGTGGACTGATCCGGCTGCTCTATGTGCTGCTCGTTTTTGGGGCGACTGACCCTGCTCTCTCCGGCGATGGCGTCGGGTATCACTTTGATGCGCTGCGGCTGGCGGATGGACTCGGCTACACAGCGGCGCTCTGGGATGTCGGGGCAGAATCAGCACACCACCCCCCCGGATGGGTGACATTGTTGGCCGGTGTTTCGGCTCTCGGCTTCGATACAATTCATGAACACCAGTTGCTGGGGGTGCTGATCGGCATGTTGGTCATTGGCGTCAGCGCGGTAATTGGGCGCCTCTTTTTTGGCGATCTGGCCGGCGCTGCAGCTGGCGCTATCGCGGCAGTCTACCCGGGATTCTGGGTGCTGGATGCGCAGATTCTGTCAGAGCCGCTCGCACTGGTGCTGCTGGGCGCCTCGATCATCGCGCTTTACCAATTTTCCAGGCAGCCGGATGTCCGGCACGCCCTCGTGTTTGGTGTTTTTATTGGACTGACAACACTGACCCGGCCTGAACAACTCGCACTGCTGGTGTTTCTGCTACCCGCACTCTGGCGCGCCAGGCAGCTCAGTTATCTCCGGCGCGCGATGCTGGCGCTGCTGGTCTTTGCCGTGGTAACCCTCCTCATCACCCCCTGGGCGGTATACAACGCCAATCGATTTGATGTGCCTGTACTCATCTCGGCCAATATGGGTACAGGCCTCCTGGTGGGCAACTGTGCGAAGACTTTTTCAGGTGAGAAAAGGGGGTTCTACCATATGGGCTGCCTGAAGCACGGGATGAAATCGGAAAACCCTGGAGACAGCGCCATGGCAGACCGTCGAAACCTGCACGCGGCGATTGACCAGATTCGCAGTAATCTGGACAAACTGCCAATGACGATTGTTGCGCGATACGGCCGCGCGTTTGGCCTGTACCGCACTGACCATACGGTAACTGAAGTCGCCAAATGGCACGGCACAGCAAAATGGCCTGTATGGGCATGGGTCATTTCCTTCTGGTTTGTCGCTGTGCTGGCGATCGTCGGCGCGACGGCTGCAATCCGTGCAAGAATCGATATCTCCCCCCTGGCAATATCCGTGCTCATCATGCTGGGGGTGGTGGGTGTTTTCTACGGGGAGCCGCGCTACCACACAATGGCGGACCTGAGCCTCGTGGTGCTGGCGGGATTTGGACTCGTCAAAATCTGCCTGTGGAAATCCGGCGTCAGCACCGACCTGCTGTTACACCCACCCGACCGCTGACCCGTGCGGCACCCTTCTCCGCCAACAGGCCTGTATCTATAGTTTGCGTGCAACCAGCAGCAAATTCTTACCCACTGGCGGCGTCACCACATTTTCGATACGCCGCATCACAGGCACCACGATCCGGTCATAAAGCGTGACGTTGGTGCCTGTCGTGGTCTGTTTCAGCAGGACAAACGCGACGTACCACGGAATGATTCCCATAACATCGAAGTACCTGCAGGACTCGATCCTGAAGCCCGCTGAGGTCACCACATCGGTCAATTCCCGCTTGCTGTAACGCCTGAAATGACCCACCTTGCGGTCGAGTTCGCTGTACAGGAACTTCAGCGCCGGCACAAAGATCAACAGGTGGCCATTGGAACGCAGCGACTTGTGCGCGTGCTGTAGCGCCAGGCGATCATCCTCAATATGCTCCAGCACGTTCACGTAGGCCACGGCATCAAATGAGCCGGCAAACCTGCCCGACTCATCCTCGAAGAAGCTGTTATAGGTATCGACGCTGGGAACCTGTGAAAACTTCTCTTCCAGCACCGGGTACATATTGCTTGAGGGCTCAAACGCCGAAAGCTGCCGGGCACCCGCATCGAGGAGGAACTGCGAAAAATTGCCGATCCCCGCTCCCACCTCTGCAACATGTTCTCCAAGATAGGGTGCAAGCTCACTCGCAATCCAGCGGTGGTAATTGTGGGCGAATGACATCGCTTCGAGATCTTTACCAAAGTACTCGGTTTTCTCCAGGCTCATCCTGTTGATCTCTCGATTGACTGTTACTGCGAGCGGGAAAACTACTGCGGGTCAGATACTTTCTCTTCTGCTGGCTGCGGCTCTTCTTCAGCAATAGCATCTTCGGGAACGGATTTCTTATTGCCAATTTTCAACGCGCGCTTCAACGGATACCAGAAGATCGCCAGTACGGCCAGCAGCAGTGAAAACAGGACGCCCAGGACTGTGCCCACAATACCCAAGCCGAGGCCCGGACCGGTATACGCATTGGCGACAGGAACAACTGCAAGCGCCAATAGCAGAACTAAGAAAAATCTCATGGGTTACACTGCTCCCAGAATCGACTGGTAAAAAAGTCAGACTTAAGCCTGTAAGCCTCGGACAGATGCAGAGAGGTGTCGCGCTCGGCATTGTAAGTGTTTATATAGGTAAAAACCAATTCGCCATCGCTATCCAGTTCCAGAGCCCAGCCCTGGGTAGAACTGGTAATCATTCGGGTATTGAAGTCCGTGAGGTTTTGCCGGGCATTGATAACTGAAAACATTCCCAGTTCTTTACCGTCCACGATGATTTCGTGATGCAGGCTATTCGGGTCAATTCGGACAATATCGGAATACCCCTTTCGCGCACCGGACATATTGTTACTGAAAACCGTTATGGCGCCCTGCTCCCAATCTGCATCGTGCTGGCGATTCGCGGCGCCAATGCGCCACCACTTTATCTCCAGCGATGTGGGATCAATGACAAAAACCAGATTCAGGTTTCTATAGCTCATCAACAAATCCCCCGCACTGAAGGCGGGGAATTCCGCGGCTTGCTCTGCGGTCAGTTCGTCAATATCGTTTGCGTGTGAGACATCGTAAATGTCTTTCATCGTCCGGGCATTCTGCCTGATATCAAAAATATGAATAGCGTCATTTTTCAACATCACGTCTTCCATATCGATAGTTTGCAGAATCTCTCCATTGCGGGCATTCACTTTCAATACTTTAGGATGGGT
>JAGRIK010000222.1 GCA_020443325.1 Halioglobus sp. | reverse complement strand
TACGCTGCGGGCCTGCCCCGCTCGTTCAGCTTGCCCGGCTCCGGTGTCAGCCACCCGTAACCGTCCAGGCGGTCCAGGGCCTCATCCAGCTCCCACGGCCTCCAGTTTCGGGCAGCCCGCATGTTCTGCATCAGGTCGCGCTTCACGGTAAACCGCTCCCACCCTCTCGCCAGTATCAACGCGGCCAGGTCGCGGCCTCTGTCCTCGGTAGGGTCCAGTCCCTGGTAAAACAGGACGGCATGTGGCAGCAATGCCTGCCACAACAGGTTAGCCACTCTGGTAGCCGTGTCGCCACTTACTGGGACTTCTGCCGGGTGTATTTTGGCACTGGCCATCTCGATACAGTGAAAGGTCAGCAGCAGGCGGGCAAAGGTGCCGTTCCATTTGCCCAGCGCAGCGGCCAGGAACTTATTGCCGCTGGAACGGGTCGCCTTTATCAGTTTGGCGTCCAGGGCCTCTCGCGCTTTGTGTGCGTCCTCAGAGAGCGTAACCACACCCCACGGCACCAGAGCGGCTAAATGCTCCATCAGGGCGCTGTACGCCTCTTTGGCGGCCATATCAGGGCTACGGTCCACCCCCTCGCGCGCCTCTCCCGCTTGCACCAGCAAAAACCGCTGCAACATACCGTCATGGTTGGTGGTCTTGGCGTATGCCTGCACCACCTCGGGCTGGATACCACCCACAACGCAGGCGCTCCAGTTTTCCACGAACGTGGACCCGCGCCCCACCCGGTCAATGCTCCGCGGCCCACCGTTGTAGGCTTCCAGCCAGGCGGCCCGGTCCTTGCCTCCCCCGTTCTTGTAGGCGTCCATTCCTTGCAGCCAGCCGGACAGTTCATCCTGGTAGCTGAGAATCCCGCGCGGCTCGCCTTTGCTCAATATGTCGCCCAACTTTTCCACTGTAGCATCGCTCACAATCAGGCGTTTCTGTATTGGGGGTTCCGGCAGCGGCTCCCCCTTCTTGAGCCCATCGCATCTTTCCTGCCATTCGGCCATCGCGCGTTGGGTTTCCCTGCGCCATGCACTATCCACCTTGAACAGCGGTCCCATGGCTTTCTGAATACCGGGGGATTTCTTCGTACTCGGGCCACCGATAATCCCCAGCCATAGCCGGGCGGATTCTGTCCAGGTCGGGTCATGGCGTTTCGGCTGTAATTCCTGCCGGTCATCAATGCAGGCAGCCGCGGCCCCGAGTGCCGCCATGCCGATAATGCCGGGGTCTAGGCCAATAAGTTCCGCCTGGTCACGCGCAAACCTGCCTATCACCTCCGGCAGCAACTCCACGGGGAACGGCGGCAGGGTCAGCCCTCCGAACGGGTCAACAACCACAGCCGGGCTAGCATCCGGTACAGCGGCGTCTGGCGCGCCTGTCTGCCGGTATGCGCGCTGATTGCTCCGGGTAATGGTCAGCCCCTTTGTTGTGGTGAACATCGCACCAGCAGATTGCACGGCAGCCTCATAGTCCCCGCCATGCTCCCAGTACACGAACAGGTCAAAGGCATCACCCATGGTGCCGTTTCTGGTGGTCCTGCCTATGCCTGCATCACTGCCATGGGCAGACAGCCATTTCCTGCCGTCCTGGGTGAGCGATACACCGGGCGTGCGGCTGGCGCTATTGGGTGACAGCCAGCGGCTGCCCTTTTTTATGTAACCGAACGTGTCCAGCATCAACGGCAGGTCATAGGCCGCATTAAACGCATCCACAGGCGACTCCACGCCGCTGGCCATGCGTTGGCATGCGTTTTGCCTCGCGGCCTCCTGCGCCGCTTTGCGGGCTTGTTGGGCGGCCTGTTCCTCGCGCTCGATTTCGGCCAGGTCATCGGCAAAGGCGAACGGCTCCAGCGACTCCAAACTTTCGTGCAGGAAGTGGCTGTAATACTCACCGCGGTTGGGCAGGTAGCACACCTGGCCTGCCCGTTCCGCTGCAAGGTCCGGTCTTAGGCCCACCGCTACCAGCCGCCGGTTCAGCGCCTTTTGCAATCGGACAAAATCGTTGCCAATCACAGGAACAGCCAACGGGATTATGAGCCGGGATTTCTGGCACTGCCCGGTTGCGCTGCGGGACGTATACGCCCACACCTCGCCTGGCACAGCCTCAACAGCCCGGCTAACGGTATCGGCCAGGGTCAGGCCCTCAGGGTCGTCCAGGTCAGCCCACAGCGCGTAAAACTCGCCCTGTCCGCCCTGCTCTTTGTGCACCCGACTGGGCAGGGTGGAAAATATCACCCATTGCGCCGACTCCTTTTCCACTTCCTGCGGTGCCGTCAGTCTGGCTCGAATCTCGGCCAGGGTGATGTATACGTAAGGCTGGGGGTTCGTCTCATTGCTCGGGCTGTGATATTGGCCATAACCGCTGCACAGTGGCGCGGCATCGCAGGCCGGGTAGCAGTCATCAACGGCGGCCTGGGTCATACCTGCGCCCTCCGCTGATACAGCCACACGCTCACCCTTAGCCGGTCTTGCATTGAAAGTCTGTAAACCCCGTGTTTGCCTGGCTTCCCATCCCGGTCAGTGTGAGGTACTAACTGGCAAGGTATATCCCAGCCCAGTTCCCGCAGTTGGCGCACCACTTCCGGCCCGTTACTTGCCCCGGCTATGCGGTCCACATCCTCACGACAGCGCGGCCCTTTGTGGAGTGCTTCCAACACCCGACACTGGCGGGCGTTGCTGGTTCTGATAAAATTGCTGTGTGCGTTCTGGATGCCGCCCTGTGAGGGGGCGGTGTCTTTTTTCTCCACGTTCCACCCCCTTTTATGCCGCGGCCCCGGTGCTTGTTTGTTCCTTAAACTGAGCCATCCACTCATCCAGCGCCTGGCGCTCATAGCGGACGGTGCTCCCCAGTTTCTTGTATCGCGGTGCCGTGACGCCAGCCAGGCGGCCAGTGTGCCGGGCATTGCGTAAGGTGGCGGGCTTGAAGCGCAGATAGGCTGCCGCTTCGTTCGTGTCGAATTGTTCACTGATTTGTGGCATATAAATCACCCCATGCTGATTGATAGAAACGCCCAGTTATTGCGGCGTGTGCATGGTGATATTGCGGGGGCGTGGGCGGGGGCGCAGTTAATCGGGCCAAACGTCTGTAATCGGGCCAAACGTCTTTAATCGGCGGCTGTCATTCGCCTGATTGTTTTAGTAATCGCCTCTACATCAGCGGGCTTTTCCGCTCGCGCTCCGCCAGAGTGATAAATAATACCGCTGAGATTTGGCTTAACTTCTACCACTTCTGGAGGGCAGTCTTTTAGCCAGGCAACCAATACATCGCGCGCAGTCGGGCATGGCTTGCCAACATCATGCGCAGATTTCAAGAACTGGTACAGTGGCTCGCTGTAGCCTTGGAAGCGTTTAGGTTTGTGCAGTTGCCAGTCAGCCGCACATCTAGCCGGGCTAGTTGCCTGATTCTCGGTGGTGTGTGTGGAGGGTCGCGATTCGCCACCGCTTGCGTTCAATTCGCTCAAGTGCGGGTAGGCTTTTTTCCAGAAATCGACCAATTGAATCAGGTCTTCACGTAGCGCCGTATCTCCCGAAAATATATCTGCCGCATGCATGGCTCTAAGATTAATAACGTGTTCCCTTAGCTTGTCACCCTGCTCAGTGTCAGCCTGCAATCTGTCAATCAGGGCTTGTAAAGCGTCTGGGGCATCCTCCAGTTTCACTCTGGCAATAGCTAGTAATTGTGGGTCTATCTGAAAAGAACGGTCCACCACGCACCCCCTCAAGTGCAGCCCTTAAAGTAGATACAGCGCCAGGCCGATAAGGGAACGGCTTTTCGCGGGCCATGCTAGGCGCTGTAATTCAATGCTGTTAAAACTGTACTAACTTCAACACTTACGGTTTTCTATTTTTGGCTTCCACCCTCGGACGACTGATTATTTTCAGGCAAATCAAGACCTATTCTTGAATCTCTACGTTCAATTGCATTTCGTTTACCTTTTAGCGTTCTCAATAGATTTGTGGCCGGCAATATGCTCCTTTGATACTGTGTCTTTGTATTCTTCATATCTAGTAGGATAGTTTCCTTACGGTAAAGACCGATACTTGTATCTGGCGCATCTTCAAATTCCTTATTCAGAGCTGAAATCTTTCTATCAAATTCTTTTTCCATCTTTGATATTTTCCGCTCAAGTTGTTTGATTTCTCTGTCTAACTGCCTCGCATCCTTATCGTCTTCACTCACGGGCTCAGCCAGACTAACTCCGGATGTAGCGGGCACATCTACAGTGATTTCTTCGGCACTTTTTCCACAGGGCTTGTCTGAAAACTGAGTAGCACCCGACTCATCTACACATTTGTAGATTTGGGCGTATGTCGAAGCTGAACCCCCTAGGAGCCAGGCAGATACCAAGTATACTATTGTGTAGTTGGCACATTTTTTTATCATAATTAGAAGGTTTTCCCTCACTTTCAAGGTGCCTCATCACCCTTTCCCGGGTAATGTAATTTCAGCGTCGCAGTATTGGGTTGAACGTCCGCGCAGCGTCGCAATATAGCTTCTCTTGCTCAGAGTTAGGCGAACTACTCTTATATTTTGAGCATTGGTCTCTAAATAGAGTTTGCGCCTGTCTCCGGCAGTTCCGGAAATCCACAGTTCCAGTCTCATAATCATGGCAAACAGTGTCACCAGCAATACGCCCTTCACCATCGAGTTTCCAGCGGATTACGTAAGTTTTCTCAGGAAATCTGGCCTGCGCCAAGCTGGCTGCCAGCAAGGCACAGCCCAAAAAAACACGCCTACCCATTCTGCCCCCTATTCCATGGTTCCAAACTTGGCGGTTATCACATTCCCCGCCTTCGCCTGGGCTCTTAGTTTGTCCAGGTAATCGGCCCAGCCCTGCATCATTTCCCGGCGGGCCTCTAAGTGGGCGGTTCGATTGTAGGCCCTACCGTTGGCATCCTTTACGGCATGAGCTAGCTGGTGTTCGATGTAGTCCACCCGGTAATTTAATACCTCATCCAGAATGGTGCGGGCCATTGCGCGGAATCCGTGTGGGGTCATGGTGTGCTTGTCATAACCAATAGTGCGCAGTGCCACCCGCACGGCATTATCAGACATACAGCGGCTAGCCCCTCTGGCGCTGGGGAAAACATAGCGACTGCGCCGGGTGAGCGGTTCCAGGTCGTCCAGCAGGGCCTCTGCCTGGCGTGACAGTGGCACGATATGCGGCTGGCGCATTTTCATTTTCTCGGCGGGTATCTCCCATTGCCTGGCGTCCCGGTTGATTTCGGTCCACTCCATAGCGCGCAATTCGCCCGGACGCTGAAACAAGAGCGGAGACATTAATAGAGCAGCCTTGACTACAGTTGTACCCTCGAACGTGTCCATAGCTACCAGCAGCTTGCCCACTTCGGCAGGGTCTGTAATGGCGGCATGGTGAGTCTTGCGGTTGGGGGTGAGTGCGCCTTTAAGGCTGGCGCTGGGGTCATGCTGGGCGCGGCCAGTGACCACGGCATAGCGGAACACCTGCCCGGCTATCTGCCGCGCGCGGTGAGCGGAATCCAGAGTGCCCGCATTCTCTGCCCGCCTTAAGGCTGCCAGCAGTTCTTGGGGGCCAATGTCGGCAATGGGCCGATTGCCCAGCCAGGGCGTGAGATAGTTGCCCATGATACTAGCCACACGGTCGCGGGTGGCTTGCGCCTTATCGCCCATGCGCACCTCTTGCCATTCGGTCGCTACCGCCTCGAAGCTTTCAGCCGCTGCCAGGTGCCGGGTCAGTTTCTCCACCTTGCGGACTGCGCCGGGGTCAATACCGTTCGCCAGCTTGCCGCGGGCCTCCTGGTGCGCGCCACGAGCCGCCTTAAGCGATACGTCAGGATATACCCCCAGCGCGAGCGTTTTGCGCTTTCCGGCATAGCGGTAGTTATATCGCCAGTACCGCGCGCCGTTGGGTTGTATCAACAGGTACAGCCCCTGCCCGTCGGACAGCTTACGGGCTTTCTCTCCCGGCTGGGCTTGTTTTACTTGTGTCGCGGTCAGTGTGGCCATTACTCACCCCCGGTTGGCGGTATCTGGTCTGACGGCACCATTTATACCGCCACAACTACCGCCACATTTGGCGGTATATTGGCAGATACCTCGTTACAGTAAAGTAAGCCGAATTACAGCAAAATGCCACGAAGGTAGCGAAATTTACGAGTTTAAGTGACTTGGAGTGACGCTTTGTGAAGGGGAATTATGGCACCTTGGAGGCTCGGGTCGGAATCGAACCGGCGTTTACGGAGTTGCAGTCCGCTGCATAACCACTCTGCCACCGAGCCTGTAAGATATTGATTTGATTCAAGAAAGAAACAAAACCGCAAGCAAATCAACCACTTGCGGGCGCCATTTTACGGCCCATGCCAGGGCAGGTCAAGGCAAACTGAGATAAACAAAATTATTATTGGCCGTCCCCCGGCCTGTTTTGAGTGAGCGCAGGATAACGGCTGCCACGGCATGAGTGACATGGCCCGATACGCCAGCGGCATGACCCTAGCCGCCAGTAGCCTGGCTGCAGTGGAATCGCCCCGCCTCATCCCGCATGCAGGTGACGGTGAGCGGCACATTTTGTCGCTTCCTGACACAAAATGCGCCCCAACACCCTCTGCGGGATTCAATCCAGCAGTAGCTCCCTGCTCCCGTTTGCGGGCGCGCCGGGAGGCGGTTTGGCGTGAAAACGGCACCTGCTGACCTGAGCAGCCGTATTTACAGCCGAAATTGCTGCCTGCGCTGATCCGGACCGGGCTGGTACAGGAACAAGGCGCCTGCCCCGTCGCCTTTGGCAAGCCAAATCAGCAGAAAAGCCCACAAAAAACATACTGGCCTGTGGCTTGCTAGTAGCTACCAATAGATTTGTGAATTCACTGGTGCCTGCGGGGTTATGACATGCGCTTGAATACAGCCGGAGCTTTAAATCAATTGCTTGCCAAACGCGTGCTGGTAGTACTGGCAGCCCTGCTGCTGGCAAGTTGCCGCCTGGTCATCCTGACGGACGAAACCGGCCGCATAGATTCCGCCTCGGGCACTGCGAACTGCGACCAGGCTTCCTGCGTGATTCCCATCGAAGAGCTGTACTCCGAAACCTTTACCGCCGTAGCGGCCGACGGTTACCGCTTTGTGAAGTGGAAGGGGGTCTGCACCATAACCGTCATTCCGATATGCGAGGTGAAACTCGCTCCCCTGACAGAGCAGTTCGCCGAATTCGATGGCGACGTGGAGTTGTCCGCGGTCTTCGAGCCCACCACCAGCAAACGGGCCTGGTACCGGGACGTCGACGGGGACCACTACGG
>JAGRIK010000221.1 GCA_020443325.1 Halioglobus sp. | reverse complement strand
AGTCGCTCCACGTGATTCGCTTGGTGAGAAACACTTTTTCTATCCGCAACCTCAGTGCACACCATTCGACTAGATCAGAAAAGAACATTCCGTACGTGCACCTTACAATCTAACGCTCGTCACACCTCGTGCCGTAGCATTGGGATCTAGGGCTCGTACCCCAGCAGGTGTTTCACCAAGCGAATCACGTGGAGCGACTGAAACGCCTGCTGGGGTGCGAGCCCGTCGCCCACGACCAAACCCCGACAGCACTACAAAAAACTCATCTCGTTGCTCTTCAAGGAAAAAACAAGCCGAGGTGTCAGATGAAGGTATTTGAACACACCGTTAGTACAGATAATCCTTCGACTTGTAATCGTCATGGCACGCTTTACATGCCTTGCCGGTAGCGCCAACTCCCTCAGCAATCGCCTTGCGGTCCGTGCCCTGGTTGGCAACGGCCTGCAGTGCGTTCACGGCAGTGGTCAGGTCGTCCATCTTGGCCTTGAAATCCGCTTTGTTTTCCCAGATTTCGGGCTTGGCCCGGGTTGTGCCCTTGTCAGAGCCGTCGGCAAAGCCGCGCATTACGTCCAGTGTGACGAGCGCCGCCAGCTGGTCGGCATAGGCGGCCATCTGGTTCTCCTCCCAGGGGATGTCGCCCTTGACCATCGCGGCCATCGGCCCGAAGTTGGCGGCCATCATTGCAAACCATGACTGTCGATAGGACTGTGCGGGTTCCTTGTCGTCGTAGTGGGAAATCGCGAGGGGCGAGAGGGCCAGGCCTGAAAGGACGATAATCGCCAGAAGTGTATTGCGCTGAGAACGTTGCATGCTGGGTTCCTTGTCGTAATGGGTAATTCTTGCGGGAATGCCGCCTTGGCACAGTGTATTAACCGCTCTGCGGGGCTGACAAGGACTATTTTGCCGGGTTTCGGGGTCTGAGGGCAGGAGGCGCGACCAATTTCTTAAACCTGTGGCCGCTTAAGGCAATGACAGTGCGGCATTGCGCGGCGATTGCGCTAACATGACGGCAGTATTCAAGGAGCTAGGTCGATGGCAGCAAAGCAGAAGTGGGATTACAGTTTTGACGTGGTGGTGGTCGGGTCCGGTAACGGCGGGATGACTGCGGCGCTCTGTAGTTACGAGATGGGGATGAAGGATGTCGTGGTTATCGAGAAGTCCAATCTCTACGGCGGTACCAGCTCGATCTCGGGCGGCGGTGTGTGGATACCCTGCAATCGCTACGCGAAGGCGGCGGGCGCTGAGGATTCGCTGGAGAATGCCAAAACCTACCTGCGGCAACTGATCACTGAGGAGGAGGTGCCGGACTACCAACTGGATACCTACCTCGAGAATGGCCCCAAGATGGTGGATTTTCTGCACCAGCGCACGCGCGTGCGCTATGAGACGCTGGAGCACTATCCGGATTACTACACCAACCTCGAGGGTGCTATGCATGGACATCGCTCGATGGAGCCGGAGACGTTCAATGCGGATGAACTGGGCGAGGAGTGGCGGCACCTGCGTCGCACCCACCCGATGATGCACCTGGCCGGTGTTATCGGCTTTACCCAGGTGGAGGCCGCGTTGCTGGTCGGGCAGCAACCCGGCTGGTGGAAAACGGCGCTGAAGCTGGTCGTGGATTACCTGATCGATATTCCCTGGCGCCTCAAGGACAAGTTCCACCGGCGGCTCGCCACGGGCTGTGCCGGAGTCGCGCGCCTGCGCGCCTCGATGCAGGATCGCGATATTCCACTGTGGCTGAATACCGCGATGACAAAAGTTGTCGATGTGAACGGCAAGGTTGTCGGTGTGGAAGTGATTCGCGAGGGCAAACCAGTGCGTATCCAGGCCCGCAAGGCTGTCGTATTGGCGGCGGGCGGCTTTGAGCACAACCAGGAAATGCGTGAGCAGTACCTGCCGCAACCCACCGACCATCGCTGGAGCGCCGGTACCCGGGACAATACAGGAGACGCGATTCGCGAGGGAATCCGCCTGGGTGCAAAAATGCACCGCATGAACGAGGCCTGGTGGTGCAATACGATCTCTGTGCCGGGCGAGGAGATTCCCCGCCTGAGCATTATGGAAAAATCCTACCCCGGTTCGATTATGGTGAATCCGGCGGGACAGCGTTTCAGCAATGAATCGCAGAACTATATGGCGTTCCAGCAGGAGACGTTTGCCAAGCACTCGGAGGAAAACCCGCTCAATCCTACATGGCAGATATTCGACGCGAATTTTCGTGCCACCTATTTCGTGGGGCCGTTGTATAACAGCAAGTTCCTGCCGGACTGGGCAGTACCCAAGCTTTACGAGGAGGAGGGTTTCTTCGCCAAGGCGGATACGATTGCTGAATTGGCGCGCAAGATCGACGTTGACGCAGCCGGGCTGCAGGAGACGGTCCGGAAAATGAACGAGTACGCGCGCAATGGCAGCGACCCGGATTGTCACCGTGGTGAGTCGGCCTATGATCGCTACTATGGCGACCCGCGTGTTACGCCCAATCCCTGTCTCGGGCCTATCGACAAGCCGCCGTATTATGCGATGAAGGTTGATCCGGGTGATTTTGGTACGCAGGGTGGCATGGTGATCAATGCCGATGCGCAGGTGTTGCATGAGGATGGCAGTGTGATTAAGGGGCTTTACGCGATTGGGAACTGTAGTGCGCCTACGTTGCCCTGTTATCCTGGGCCTGGGTCTACGCTGGGGCCGGCTATGACGTTTGCTTATCAGGCGGCTAAGTCGATTACCGGGTATAAAGACTAGCGTTCTCGTATTTAGTATCCGGGATCCTGGCCGGTTCGTCTGGAGCGGGGCTATCCGGCAACGGGCGTAAGCCTGCAGCGCTTTTCGGCTGCTGCGGAACTCGACCAAAATTGCTGCGCAATTTTTGGGACTCGGACAATCCTCGCAGAATGACTCCGAAAAGCGCTGCAGGCTTAAGCACGCCCTATATGCCGGATAGCCCCGCTCCAGACGAACCTCCAACTCTCTTCGCCCCTACAGCATCGTTATACCCCTGTCTCAATATTGCCCGGTTCGGCGGTGTTCAGGCCCGTGGTGCAGCACACGTAAAGATATTGATTTATACCGCGTGATTATCGTCCTAGAATAAACACCTCTACCCTGGGGGACACCGGAATGACCACCACACCGCTCACCCGCGAGCAACTCGATGCGTACTGGATGCCTTACACCGGCAATCGGCAGTTCAAGCGTGATCCCCGTATGATCGTGGCCGCAGAGGGTGTGTATTTTACCGACGATAAAGGGCGCAGGATTCTCGACGGCCTGTCGGGGTTGTGGTGCTGTGGTGCAGGGCACAATCGGCGCGAGATTGCCGATGTTGTGACTGCGCAGATGCAGGT
>JAGRIK010000220.1 GCA_020443325.1 Halioglobus sp. | reverse complement strand
TGGGCTCGGATGAACGCACCGATGTGGCCCTGATCGAGATCGAGGCCAAGGATCTGCCGGTCGCCCGCCTGGGTGATTCAGACCAGATCGAGGTTGGCGAATGGGTGCTGGCCATCGGGTCGCCATTCGGTCTCGATTACTCGGTATCTGCCGGCATTGTGAGTGCCAAGGGTCGCAGCCTGCCCACGGAGCAGAACGAGAACTATGTTCCCTTTATACAAACAGATGTGGCGATCAACCCCGGAAACTCGGGTGGCCCGTTGTTCAACCTGGACGGCGAGGTGGTGGGTGTCAACTCGCAGATTTTTACCCGCAGTGGTGGCTCCATCGGGTTGTCATTTGCGATTCCCTCGGCGGTGGCGCGCAATGTCGTCGACCAGCTGAAGGAAAATGGCCGGGTGACGCGCGGATGGCTCGGCGTCACCATCCAGGACGTGGACAAAAACCTGGCGGAGTCGTTCGGGCTTAAACGCCCTCGAGGCGCGCTCGTCGCAGAAGTATCCAAGGATAGTCCCGCAGAGAAAGGCGGCCTGCGCAGCGGCGATATCGTGGTCGGATTTGATGGCAAGGATATCCCCAGTTCCGCAGATCTTCCGCATGTCGTTGGTCTCGTTGCCCCCGGCTCGCGCGTGGAAGTCGAGATAATGCGCGACAAGTCGCTGCAAACACTGACAGTAGAGGTAGGTGGACTTGACGCTGATGAGAGCTACACGCTGGCATCGGGAAAATCCGATAGCAGTAACGGCGGCCGCCTGGGCATGCAGGTTGAGACCCTGCCGCCGGAGCAGGCGGAGCGCCTCGGCCTCAACGGCGGTGTCGTCGTGCGCAACATCACGCCGGGTTCGGTTGCGGCCCAGGCTGGCATCAGGGTCGGCGATGTTATCACGCTGATCGATACCAGCCCGATTCAATCGACCGACGCTTTTGAGCAGGCTGTCGATAAACTAACCGGGGGAAGCTCAGTACCCATGCGCCTGATCCGGAACGGGTCGCCGCTGTTTATCGGGCTCAAACTACCGGATTAATCCTCCTGCACACGGGGTGATCAACCCCATTACTGCATTTCGCTGCGTACTGCTCGACATGGCGGTTGTACTCCCGTTGGGGTACAATCGCGCGTTTTTTGAACCCTAAGGGCGGGCGCGGTGTCTGTCCCCCCAGCGTCAGTCGAGCAAATACATTAGTGAGCGACCTCAGGCACATTCGTAATTTTTCTATCATTGCACATATCGACCACGGCAAATCGACGCTGTCAGATCGATTCATTCAGCACTGCGGTGGGCTTAGCGAGCGTGAAATGGCCACGCAGGTACTCGATTCCATGGATATCGAGCGGGAACGCGGCATTACCATAAAAGCCCAGAGCGTGACGCTCGACTATACCGCCCGCGATGGCCAGGTTTACCAACTCAATTTTATCGATACCCCCGGGCATGTGGATTTTTCCTACGAGGTGTCCCGCTCCCTCGCGGCCTGTGAAGGCGCATTGCTGGTAGTCGACGCCGGGCAGGGGGTTGAGGCCCAGTCTGTCGCCAACTGCTACACCGCGATTGAGCAGGGTCTCGAAGTGCTTCCCATATTGAATAAAATGGATTTGCCGCAAGCAGACCCTGACCGGGTCAAGAAGGAGATTGAAGAGATTATCGGCATCAATGCCAGCGATGCCTGCCTGGTGAGTGCGAAGTCCGGATTGGGCATTGAAGATGCATTGGAGCATCTGGTTGAGCATATCCCTCCGCCTGAGGGCGACAGGGATGCACCGCTGCAGGCGCTGATCATCGACTCCTGGTTCGATAACTATCTGGGCGTGGTGTCGCTGGTGCGGGTCAAGCAGGGCGTGTTGCGCAAGCGTGACAAAATCGTCGCCAAGTCCGTCGGCAAAACGCAGCAGGTGGACACCCTCGGTATATTTACCCCGAAACGCGTCGAGAGAGATATCCTGCAAGCCGGCGAAGTCGGCTTTGTGGTAGCGGGCATCAAGGATATTCACGGCGCCCCGGTTGGGGATACCCTGATTCACGCCAAAGATCTCTCAGTTCCGGCGCTGCCGGGCTTCAAGCGCGTCAAGCCCCAGGTCTACGCCGGAATTTTCACGATATCCTCAGACGATTATGAGGATTTTCGCGACGCGCTGGCCAAATTGACACTGAACGACGCCTCCCTGCAATACGAGCCCGAGACGTCTGACGCCCTCGGATTTGGATTCCGCTGTGGCTTTCTCGGTATGTTGCACATGGAGATCATCCAGGAGCGGCTGGAGCGCGAGTACGACCTGGACCTGATTACCACGGCACCCACGGTGATCTATGAGGTGGTGAAGAAAAATGGCGAGATTATCCAGGTGGATAATCCCTCGGCCCTGCCCGACGTGGGGGACATCGAGGAAATGCGGGAACCTATTGCGCGCTGCAATATCCTGGTGCCGCAGGACTATCTCGGAAGTGTGATTACGCTGTGTGTGGAGAAGCGCGGCATGCAGCGCGACATGCAATTCCTCGGTGCACAGGTGTCGGTGGTTTACGATATCCCGATGGCAGAGGTGGTGCTGGACTTCTTTGACCGCTTGAAGTCAGTGAGCCGTGGCTACGCGTCACTGGACTATGGGTTTGAACGCTTCCAGGCAGCCAGTCTCGCGCGCCTGGATGTGCTGATAAACGGTGAGCGCGTGGACGCGCTGGCCGTTATCGTACACCGTGACCAGATACAGCATCGGGGCAGGGTATTGACGGAAAAGATGAAGGAGTTGATTCCCAGGCAGATGTTTGATGTGGCGATTCAGTCAGCGGTGGGTGGCAAGATTGTCGCCCGGCAAACCGTGAAAGCGTTACGCAAAAACGTGACGGCAAAATGTTATGGTGGCGATGTGAGCCGAAAACGCAAGTTGCTGGAAAAGCAAAAGGCGGGCAAGAAGCGCATGAAGCAGGTGGGCAGGGTAGAGATACCGCAGTCTGCATTTTTGGCAGTACTCAAGGTGGATGGATAATTCGTGAGTGAGATAACGTTTGATTTTCCCCTGATCCTGGTGGGTCTTGTTTTTGTCAGCGGATTGCTGTGGCTTCTGGATGCGCTGTTTCTTGCACCGGGCAGGAAGCGCATTATCGCAGATTTGCAGAGCCAGTATCCGCAGTGGGCCAGTGAAGGTACTGCCGATGCAGGGAGCTACCAGGGCAAAGTGGCCGAAAACGCGCGTGAACCCGTGGTGGTTGAGTACGCGAAGTCATTCTTCCCGGTGTTGTTTATCGTCTTCGTGCTGCGCTCCTTTCTGGTCGAGCCCTTTCAGATACCGTCCTCGTCCATGGTTCCGACACTACTGGTGGGAGACTATATACTGGTCAACAAATTTACCTATGGTATCCGTCTGCCTGTGATCCGGACGAAGGTGGTCGAGATCAATGAGCCGTTGCGAGGCGATGTCGTCGTTTTTTTCCCACCCCATATGAATGACACGTATTTCATTAAACGCGTCATAGGTTTGCCCGGGGATACCGTGAGCTATCGCAACAAACAGGTGTATGTGAATGGCAAGAAACTGGCCCGCGACCTGGCCGACGACCAGGGTTTGGAGCCGAGGTACCGGATTGAAGATGAACTGATCGACGGTGAGGCGCACCTCATGCAGGTTGACAGGCTGCGCCCTTCCGGTGATTTTAACGTGGTGGTCAAGCCGGGACACTACTTTATGATGGGCGATAACCGCGATAACAGCAGCGACAGCCGGGTCTGGGGCCAGGTCCCGGAAAAGGATATAGTAGGCAAGGCTTTCGCGATCTGGATGCATTGGGATTCCTTTTTGAGTATTCCCAGCTTTAATCGCGCCGGATCTATCAATTAATGTCTGGAGAGTTTGCAGGGGGTCATATGATCGCGCGCCGGGATCAATCGGGTATGTCAATGCTGGGTATGCTCTGCATCCTGCTGATGGTAGGTTTTTTTGCCATGTGTATTATCCGTATGGTACCCGCCTATCTTGAATACCTGAGTGTAAAGGATATTGTCGCCCGCATTGCGATGGACCCGGATACACGCGATGAGAGTACCTCAGACATCCGGCGAAAAATTGCCAATATTTTCAATACTAACCAGATCTACCTCCTCGATCCCAAGGATGTGGAGGTGTTCAGCAAAGGCGGCAATACCTATATCGATGCCAACTACGAGGTGAGGTTGCCTGTCATGTGGAAAATCGATTCAATCCTGAGCTTTGATGACCTGCTTTACCAGGTCGGCAAGCCCGATCCGCTACCCCCGCTGCCACCTGAAACAAACTAGCCTGTGGCCGACATTGCGCGCCTGCAAAAAGTTCTCGGCTACCAGTTCGACAATGTGGAACTGCTGCAGCTGGCGCTGACGCACTGCAGTGCTGGCAACCAGAACAACGAACGGCTGGAATTCCTCGGCGACTCCATCCTTAATCATATTGTGGCTGAGGCTCTATACCTCCGCTATCCCTCTGCCAACGAGGGAGAGATGAGCAGAATGCGCGCGTCACTGGTCAAGGGCGAGACGCTCGCAGAAATCGCCAGGGACTTAACGCTGGGTGATTTCCTGGTGCTGGGTGTCGGCGAGCGTAAAAGTGGCGGCCATCGGCGCAACTCGATCCTGGCGGATACCCTTGAGGCTATCATCGGAGCAATCCTGCTGGACAGTGATGTCGAGCGCTGCCGGGGTACGGTGCTCGCCTGGGTCGAGCCCCGGTTGCAAGTCCTCTCAGCCTCGGCCGACAACAAGGATGCCAAAACGCGCTTGCAGGAGTTTTTACAGGGGCGCAACTACCCCTTGCCGCAATATGATTTACTCGGTGTACAGGGCAGTGACCACGCCCAGCAGTTTAAGGTCGCCTGCCGCCTGAGCACGCCGCAGCTGGTGGCCGAAGGTAAGGGCTCCAGCCGCCGCAGGGCGGAACAGGACGCAGCGATGACCGCGTTGGAAAGGTTGACCCGAAATGGCGACTGATACACCGAAGCGATGTGGCTACGTGGCCATTGTCGGACGACCCAATGTGGGTAAATCGACCCTGCTGAACCATATTCTCGGCCAGAAAATCAGTATTACCTCGCGCAAGCCACAGACGACCCGACACCAGGTAATGGGCATTAAAACCGAGGACAATCACCAGATTATCTTTGTCGATACCCCGGGCCTGCACCAGAACGCTGAGAGTGCGATCAACCGTTTCATGAACCGGGCAGCCAGTTCGGCGATCCGGGATGTCGATCTTATCGTCTTTGTCGTGGATCGAACGGCATGGACTGCGGAGGACAACCTCGTTCTGGAGCAGATCCAGCAGGCCGGCCTGCCGACCATGCTGGTTGTCAATAAAGTCGATCTGCTGGAGGACAAGGAGGCGTTGCTCCCGCACTTGAAAACACTGGCCGAGAAAGCTGATTTCGCCGCGATACTGCCGGTTTCAGCGCTGCGCCAGCACAATGTGCAGGCGCTCGAAGAGCAGATTCTCAAGCTGCTGCCGGAGTCTGAGCATTTTTTTCCCGAGGACCAGATAACAGATCGCAGCCAGCGTTTTCTTGCAGCGGAAATCGTCCGGGAAAAAATTATGCGCCAGCTGGGTGATGAGCTGCCCTACGCCATTACCGTGCAGATCGAGGAGTTTGCACAGGAGGGCGCTGTACTGCATATCTCCGCGCTAATTTTTGTGGAACGCGACGGTCAGAAGCGGATTCTGATCGGGGAGAAGGGGGCGCGGTTGCGCTCGATTGGTTCGGATGCGCGCCGTGATATGGAGTCGCTATTCGACAGCAAGGTGATGTTGCGCCTGTGGGTCAAGGTCAAGTCGGGCTGGTCGGACGATGAACGGGCCCTGCGCAGTCTCGGGTACGACGATAGGAAGGAGTAGGTATGCGCGTCAACCTGCAGCCCGCTTACGTTATCCACAGTCGTCCCTACCGCGACAGCAGTGCGCTGCTGGATGTCTTCACGGCCGAATATGGCCGCCTCGGCCTGGTGGCTCGAGGCACTCGCCGACAATCGCGCAGGGGTAGTGGCACCGCACTGCTGCAACCATTTATCCCCCTCCTGCTATCCTTCTCCGGCCGCTCTGAATTGAAAACCCTGGTGGCGACAGAGCGAGCGCAGGGAGAGTGTTCTCTGCGTAAAGAGCGTATTTTCTGCGGCATGTATATGAATGAGTTGCTGGTGCGCATGCTGCATCGCGACGATGCGCATCCAGCCTTATTCTCCGCCTACGATCAGGCCCTGAAAGCACTCGCCGGCACCGGTACGGTCGACACCGTGTTGCGCCGCTTTGAGTATCAATTGCTGGATGAACTGGGTTACAACTTTGATCTTGGTGCTGACGCCGCCAGCGGGCAGCCTATACAGCCGGCCGGACTGTACCGTTATGAACGCGGAGTGGGGCTTGTCGCCAGCGCGGATTCGATCGCGGATGTGAGCGGGGTTTACCCGGGGGCCGAGCTATTGGCAATGGCCTCGGGAGAGTTCGGCGGCAGTGCACGCCTGACGGCAAAACGGCTGCTGCGCGAGGCCCTTGCGGAACACCTCGGCGAGGCGCCGTTGCGCAGTCGGGAGTTGTTTCGTGCAGCCAGGGCTGTCTCGGTGCAGGCGTCTACGCAAGCGGCATCGGAAGCAATTTCCCAGGGGGATTTGACTTGATCGCAGTCGGTACCGATATACTCCAGATCAACCGCATTGAGGAGATGGTGGCGCGGCAGGGGGAACGTTTTGTGCGGCGTATCCTCACCGAGCAGGAGCAGCAGGAATACCATGCCAGCAAGCAGGCCAGCCGCTTGCTGGCCAAACGCTTCGCCGCCAAGGAGGCGATTGCAAAGTCGCTGGGCACGGGTATAGGCCGCGGCGTCAGTTGGCAGGACATCCAGATTGAGCACGATGCCAACGGTGCGCCAATCGTCCGGTTGCTCGGGGGTGCGATGCTGGCAGCCCGGCAGCGCGGCGGGGAGCGCGTGGAGCTTAGCCTGTCTGACGAGATGGACTACGTAATCGCGTTTGCAGTGCTGGACAAATGATTCCCAGATGCGCGGTCCATCGCAATTCCACGTGGCCTTCACCGCCGCACATTCTATATAATCCGACAATCGATTCGCGGTAACTTTTTTATGCCAGAGTATCCCACCATCGAAGCATGTATCGGCGACACGCCACTCGTGCGCCTGCAGCGCCTGCCGGGAAACACCACTAACACCATTCTCGTCAAGCTTGAGGGAAATAATCCTGCCGGTTCCGTCAAGGATCGGCCCGCGCTGAGCA
>JAGRIK010000219.1 GCA_020443325.1 Halioglobus sp. | reverse complement strand
GTGAGCAAGCCGCATATCGGCACCTTCAAACTGGTGACGATGGTGGAGAAGTTGCGCGCCGAGATTATTCGCCTCGGTGGCGAGATACGCTTCGGGCAGAAGGTGGAGACCCTGTTGCGCGATGGTGAGGGGGAGGACCCTGGGCAGGTGCGCGGTGTCACTACGGCCGAGGGTGAAACGATACTGAGCGAGCACATCGTGCTCGCGATCGGCCACAGTGCGCGCGACACTTTCCAGATGCTGCTGGAGGCGGGCGTTTTTATCGAAGCCAAGCCGTTCTCCATCGGGTTTCGGATCGAACACCCCCAGTCCGTGATAGACAAGGCCCGGTTCGGCGCGAGCGCCGGCCACCCGATGCTGGGTGCGGCAGATTACAAGCTGGTCCATCACTGCAAGAACGGCCGCAGTGTCTACAGTTTTTGCATGTGCCCGGGCGGTACTGTGGTGGCGGCAACGTCGGAGGAGGGGCGCGTGGTTACCAACGGGATGTCCCAGTACTCGCGCAATGAGCGCAATGCCAATTCGGCCATCGTCGTCGGTATCAGTCCTGAGGAGGATTATCCGGGGCATGTGCTCGCGGGGATCGACCTGCAGCGAAGCCTGGAGTCACTGGCCTATCGCATGGGCGGTGAGAATTACAACGCCCCGGCGCAGCTGGTGGGTGACTTCCTGCAGGGTAAACCCTCGACAGCCCTCGGTGCAGTAGAGCCTTCCTATCAACCGGGTATCGCGCTGACGGATTTGTCCGACGCCCTTCCCGGCTATGCCATTGCCGCGATACGCGAGGCGCTGCCGGTGTTCGACAAACAGATCAAGGGTTTTGCGATGGCCGATGCGGTTCTCACTGGTATCGAAACCCGCAGCTCTTCACCGATTTGCATCCGGCGTGGGAGCGATTTCCAGAGTATCAATACACGCGGCCTGTATCCCGCAGGAGAGGGAGCCGGTTATGCCGGAGGCATATTGTCTGCGGCGATTGATGGAATCAAGGTGGCCGAAGCAGTGGCGCAGGCTATTCTCAACGACAGTGATGCCGGCTCGTAAGCTGTGACGAGGTCAGCTATCGTTAGGATGATCGGAGGCCGCAGCACAACGCACTGCTGATGCGATCACGACAGGTCGGCGCGCGCCCGGTGCAACGGTGATTCCAGCTCCCAGTTCACACCGAATGCGTTCAACTCGCGATTGATACCCAGCGAGCCTGCGGTTACGCCGAAGGAATCGCCCACTGTCAGTGTTCCGGGCCCGAATGTTTCCAAACGGGGCATCTTATCCGTCCAGTCACGTCGATTGCCGCGTTCTTTTTGCTCCATAATCGCCAGGTGCCACGCCACAACATCGCATTCCAGCTCAACGGTTTCCGGGTAGTTGCGATCAAACGAGGGGAGGGCAGCCAGCTGGGCCGCGAGCACAGAACGCAGCGCAGCTGTCTCTGCAAGTCCCAGCTCGCTGATCAGGTAGCGTCCGAGTTCCTCGATCACCAGGCTCCAGCTGACCGGCGGTGCCATGAAGACCGGCACTGTACGCGTGAGTTGATGCAGCATCGGCCAATCTACATCTGTGCGCCCCGAGTCGATGAACAGCTTGTAATAAAAGCTCATCTCGCTCATGCCGCACTCCTGGCGTATGAACCGCGAAACGACACGCAGCACACCGTAGTTCTCGAACAGGAGGTACATATACCTGACGGCCCACATAGTCGCAAGACCCTGCTCGTCATAGGTTGCAGTTGAGCTCAATACTGCTATGTTCCCGGGCGCTACCGGCTTGAGCGTCTTGATCTGGTGCTCCTCCAGATAATCGGGGTGGTTCATCGGGCTATTCACCAGCAGCGCCGTCATATTTACCCGCGCCGGCAATTCCCGGTCTATGCACTGCTGTAAGTCCTCGGTAAAAGACTCCGCAGTGGAGCCGGGCAACCCCATCATCAATTCAACCTGAAGTGTGAGGTTGGATTTGCGCATTTCGATTGCGAGCGCGTCATACTTGGACGTCTTGATATTGGAGCGGTCAATGACCTTGAGCGTGTTCTCATCCATTGATTGTAATGAAAGCGTACCCTGGGTAAGAATTTTTGCCGATGTGAGCACATCAATAATCTTGCGGAGATTCACCACAGTATTCTTCGCATAGTTACCGCCGAACCCGCGTGGATACCCGGTGGTGTTTTTCAAATCGGCAGCTTTCTGGGCAAAAGCCACGTCGCGCTCGAATATGCCGAAGTTGGCGTCGGCCATGGTGACCGTTGCTGCCATGGCTTTGGCCGCCCACTCCAGCTCGCTCATCACCCGCTCCTCACTGAACTTGCGGATCTTGCTGGCTGTTGCCGACCCCCAATCGCAGAACGTACAACCGTAGGGGCAGCCGCGATTACTCTCCAGAATAATAAACAGGTCATCCAGCCCAATGTAATTATCGAGCAGGCCCGTGAGGAATGGCGATGGCAGGATATCCAGATCCTTGACGCGATCCTGGTCGGGATTGCGCACAAAGCCGTCGCTGGTGCGATAGGAAACACCCTTGCTTTCGGCCAGCACATTGAGATCGGGGTTGGGTTTGCCAATCACAGCGCGGAGTTTTGACAGCGCCTCAGCGCAGGCAATCTCTCCCTCACCCCGGACAATGACATCCACGTGCGGATATTCTGTGAAATGGCGGCGTTGGTCGCCCTCGTACTTTGGTGTATCAGGGCCGCCGTGAATCGTAATACTGTCTGGGCTGAGGGCCTTTATCTGCGCGGAGACCTCAATGCACTCCTTGTGTGACCAGAGGTAGTTGGTAAACAGGTATATTGCAGGCTCGGCGGTGAACGACTCCAGGCGATCGGGGTCCCAGACCCAGTCGGTGCGAAAATCATAGAATTCATCGAGCACGCCATCCTCATGCACCTTGGCGTAGGCAATCACGGCGGCAAGGCCGGAAGGGGGGCATTTGTCGAATGCAACAGGGATGACCTTGGGGCGCTTCCTGCCACCGGCTGCCACTCGCGCGGCTTCTGCGTCATCCTGCATTTGGGCATGCCGCTTGAACATCTGGCGCTTCTTTTCGCCCAATGTGTCGCCCAGCATTTCCCCGAATAACTCAACGCCAGAGCGCACAACCCTGTCGACTTTGGGTACGATGAAGCGCGCCGCAACAAACGGGGCCAACGTGTCGACGAACTGCTCCATATCGAGGCTGCCACTGCCGATTTCATCCTGATGTGCACGCAGTGCGTCAGGGAGCAGTGGATGCTTGACCAACTTGCTCAGGGCATGCAGTTGCACTGCAGAGACAGGGGGAAGCCTGTTGCCATTGTGCGTAACCGCTTCAAACTTTCCCTGGCTCACACGAAACGTACACGGTGCACGCAACAACAATGGACCATCGGGAATCGTAACGGCGTTGCCCGCGGGGGCCAGTAATGGGAGCTGCAGCTCACCGTGCTGCCCATCACTGGAACGCAATTCAACGCGCTTGCGGTTGACCATCTTGCGGGCAAGCTTGCGGAGCTTTTCGCGTTCCTGTGCTTTCAAGCCCCTGGCCAGCATGTAGCTATCGAGCTCGCTGTCCATGTTAACGATTTCACCCGCACTCAGTGCCTGTAGCAATTCCAGGTCCGGAATGTCGTGCGGCAAGGTACTTCCGGTGCGGGGTTGAAACTGCCCGATAACACCGTCTGCATCGATGATGACCATGAGCCTGGGTGTGGGGAGCATAGCGGGGAACTGCAACTCGTTATTCATCATACAATCCTATGGACAGCCACGCTGTACAATGCCTCACTATTATTAGCGGCATGCACTCTACTACTTTTCTCTGTGTGCTCGCCAGTGTCTGCTATCGTAGCGTCTCGCTGTAAGCCACTGGGAACATGCGTGTTGTCCGGATGGCGAACAGCAAAGCAATCGTGCCCCATCGTGGGATAGTAATCCGTTTGTTTACGACGGCAAGGCTGAAGCAGCGGAAATGATAGCCGGTTCTCGTTTCTTGAAGCGTCAGGACAAGGTGGGCCTTCGGGACAAGACCATGCTGAATGTAATGGTTAAGCAGTGATGCACAGGCAATAGCAGACAGAACAGCATTGCAGACTTTACGGGTCTTTACCTGCTTCTGTCTGGTCGCGGATATCGGAAGCCAGGACAAAGGGTTCTTGCGCGAGGATTGCCTCCACCCGCCGTTTCGAATCCTCGCGCGCCTGCGGCGACCAGACCCGTGCCACCGTCTGCAGCATCACACGCAGGTCCAGCAGTAGATGCCAGTGTTGCAGATAGTCCAGTTGTACCCTGGCCTTTGCCGGGAGCAGCCGTTGGAAATATTCTGCCTCGGCATTCGGTCTTCCAGCCAGCACCGCATCTTCGGCGAAGAACAGAACGGATGCGGGGTCAGTGACTCCGGGCCGAACCGACAGTATCTGCTGCCGGGTTGCGTGGTCCAGCGCATCAGCGTGGGCTTGCACCATCGGCCGTGGCCCCACGAGGCTCATATCGCCGACGAGTACATTGTAGAGCTGGGGTAATTCGTCAAGGCGTGAGCGCCGCAGTGGCAGGCCGACCGGGGTAATGCGGGGGTCGTCCTCGGGTGCGATGCTTCCCAGCGTCGTACTGCCGGGATACAGGGTGCGAAATTTCAGCAGGGTAAATGTACGCCCGTGCCGGCCGACGCGAGGCTCCCTGTACAGTACGGGCCTGCCACTGCGCCGCGCCACGACGATTGCGATACCCAGCATCAGGGGCGCCAGTAACAGCATTGCAGCGAGTGCAACGCCGATATCCATCGCACGCTTGATGACGCGCCCGCCCAGGGGCGCAGGCAGCGCCATGGGGCTACCCGTCTGCCAGTAGAATGCCGGCGGTGATACCCGCTGACAGCAGTACAAAGGCCAGCAGCGCCAGCGGTTGCACCGGCTGGTGCCGGTAGAATGTTTGCGGGTCCTGCCAGGTCCAGCGCACTGCAAAAACGGCGGGTATGGCACCCGCCACGCCCAGTAGTGCGAGTACTGGGAGTGCGCCGCCCCACACCGCGCAAAACAGCACCAGCAGTGCGAGCAGGTAGATCAGCGGCAACACACGGCTGGCGCGCTGCCTGCCCAGTTGCACCACCAGGTTGTTCTTACCCACGCTGCGGTCGGCCTCGTAATCGGGAAACTCGTTAACCCAGAGGAAGGCGGCGATGAAAAGGCCCAGCGGTATCGATGCCCAGATCACATCGGTATGGTAGCTGTGTGTGAGGAGTGCATAGGTCGCCAGCGCAATCATCGGGCCGTAGCACAACACCACATCCAGTTCACCGAGGCCGCGATACGCCAGTTGCAGCGGCGGCCCATGGTAGGACCAGCCCAGCACCAGTGCGACAGTGCCCAGCCAGAAAATGGAGGGCTCGCGCAGGAATACCATTGTCGCGCCCAATATCAACCCGGCGAGGCCGAAGAGCAGGGCGATGGCCCATGTCTGGCGACGGGTGAGGATGTTGTCGACCAGTACACGCTTGCCGCCGGAGAAGTCCGTGCGATCTTCGGATTTTACCGCCAGGTCGGTGCCCGAGTCATAGTCGTAGACATCGCCCCAGGCGTTCTTGGCGACCTCCATGCAGAACATCGCGAGCCCCATAACCAGCAGCCAGTACCAGGAAAAACTGCCGTCGCGCGCTGCCAGTGCAGCGCCTATCGCCATGGAGGCAACCGAGGTAATACTGATTTTGGGGTCGGCGAGGCGCCAGAATCCCACGTTGAATTGACTCGCCATAATGTCTCGTGCTCGCTATCGGGAACCGCCTGGCGCATTGTCGCAGTTGTGCCTGCGAACTTTACCCGTTCAGGCAGACACCGCCAGGGCCTGCACGGTTATCGGTTGCAGTTTTGCGGCGTGTTCCGCTTTACTGCTGGTTCTTTCGGCGTGTATCCAGACACCGCCGTCCGGATCCTTGATGATATCGCCGACACCGCCGGGAATGTGGATGCCGACATCCGTGGGCTTTTTGGAAAACACTTCGGGTGCGGGAATCTCCATGCTCTCCAGTGTGTCGATGACGGCATTCGCATCGAAATCAAAATGGGCCACCACTTCCCGTGTCGGGCCGACATGGGGCGCAAAGGCCCGGTCGAGTTCCAGCAACTGCAGGACGCGGTGCTTCAGCCCCGCCGCATCCAGTTGGTTGTCCATGTGTTCATCAATCCACTGCAGCGCCACCCGTTTTACGCAGGCATAGGTGCGCTCGGGGTAGGTGTAGGATGTTACAAACAGCTCTTCGCGGAATTCGTAGACACCCATTTTTTCAGCGGCATCGAGGCCGGGAATCTCGGTGCTGTACTCGAGACACAGCGCGTGCAGAATCGCACGCATCATGCCCGCGACCGGCACGCTCTCGCTGAGGGCGAGATAGCGCAATGTCAGCGGCATCATATAGCCGCGACTCATCAGCAGGTGCGCGGTGATCAGGAAGTAGCCCTCCAGCCCTTCTTCAACCGGGAAACTCATGCAGCCCACCACATACTCACCCTTGGCCTTGCCGTAGCCCGCGACAGGCAGGGTTTCAATCCTGTACTCCTCGCGCTTGTCGTAGAATTCCGTGCCGGGCAGCAGGGTGTAACCGAAGATATTGATCGTCGGGAACACGGCGAACAGCCGATCGAGATTGGTTTCAAAGCTCGCGAGGTTGTCGCCGACCAGGCCCCAGATCAGCTCACAGGCGATGGGGACCCTGGCCCTGGCCATCTCGCGGGCAATGGGTTCATACTTGTTGGCGTCCATGTTGGTGCGATGACACAATTCCAGTGCGAGCGGTGTCAGCGTCTGCAGGGCGAGATGGTAGTGTGGCAGCAGGTTGTTCTGGTGCAACAGCAGCACAATTTCCTGTGAGCGCGACCCGTGTTTCTTCGACCAGGACGTTGCAAAGGTATTGGGCAGGCCTGTGCGCTGTTTGATCTCGCACAGCACCCGGGCTTTTTCGACATCTTCCTTGAGCGCGCCGAAGTTGGAGTCGGTCAGCCAGATGTTTTTGATGCCGGCTTCGACGATATAGTTCCAGTCACGGCGAATCCGCTCCACCGAAAACGACAGCATCTTGGTGCCGATCGCACCCGTACCCCATTCGCAGAATGCACACTTGTATGGACAGCCACGGCTGGTTTCATAGGCGATGCAGTCGTAGGGTTCGCCCCTGTCGTCCAGCAGGCTGATCACATTCAGCGGCGAGGGCAACTGGTTCAGGTCGCGAAAGCGCGGGCGTTCGGCGGTTGTGACGAGCTCGCCGTCCTCGACAAAGGCGAGCCCGGCGACGTCGTGCCATTCCCCGGGGCCTGCGGCGTCCAGGAAATCCGTGAAGGTGGCCTCACCCTCGCCCAGCACAATGATGTCCACCGCTTCCGAGAACAGGTAGTCGCGGGCTTTTTGCACATGGGGTCCGCCGGCGACGATCAGCAGTTCAGGACACAGCGCCTTGACCTGCCGCATCAGGTCGAGGAACTCAGCGGCGTTCCAGGTGTATACCGAGAAACCCATCACCGGTTGCAGGCCCGCCTCGACCGCCGCCCGGGCGCGCGGTAGTTCCTCCTCTTGCCACTGCTGCAGCCACTGCGGAATTTTCTCCGGGTGATTCACGAAATGCACCAGCTGGATATCCGCATGCTCCGGATGTTTCCCCAACTCCTGGTAATACGCCTTCAAGCCCCCCGTGGTCATGGGTGCGGCGGGGAACGTGTCGGAATCCAGGGAGAGAAGCCAGATGGGGCGCTGCATATTATTGTGTCCAGAATTGCGTAAACGGAGCATTATCCTTAACAACGCAACCAATGTCAGGGACTTTTTCTTCCTCACAAAAAGCAGGTTTATTGCAGCCGGTTTTCTGGCAGGCTATCCCCAGGTCAGGCCGTATCAAAAGTAGATCTTCGCTTTTTTAAAGCCGATATCCTTTAGCATTAGCACGATGTGCTCCAAGTCTGGTGATGAAAGCACCGTATCGTTTTCATACGCCAGCATAAATGACTTTCCGTTGTGCCTGTAGAGAATGGCAATGTACTCCTCGATCTTGCTCGGGTTTTTCCTGATTTCTACCAGATTGAACCCATCTTCACGTTGCACTCTTTTCGCGTCTGATATTTTCATACGGGCTCTTTTTGATTCAATTGAACTGCTGGATAGCTTCATCCAGGGTTGGGTAGAAGATTGTTACACCTTCCCGGGGGGTGACCTCCGCACGCGCAAGTGTTTTCAAGGGTTGAAACTGCAGATCGGCTATACAAAGCTGCTTGCTCCCGGCGGCACAGAAGTCGACTAACCGGTTCAAGGCTGCGACACCGCCGGTATCAAGCAGTGTGACGCCGTCCATAGACAGAATGACGCCATCCAGCGAGTTCATTTTTGCCGCGATCTCGCCAAAGACCCTGTCTGCCGCCGCGAAAAACAACGGACCGTTGATCTTCAGGACGGCCCAACGATCGGGAAGCGTTGTGTCGACGAGTTTCTTGTTCCCGGTAATGTCCGTAATCTTTGTCATGGCGGCCATCTCGCCGACAAAGAGAATAGAGGCCAGCAGCACACCTACCGTAATGGCAATGACCATGTCGAAGAAAACGGTCAGCGAGAGGCAGGTCGCCAGTACGATGATGTCCGGAGCAGGCGCTCGCTTCACCAGGTGCAGCGACTTGGGTGCTTCGCTCATATTCCAGGCGACAACCATCAGCAATGCCGCCATTGCAGGCATCGGCAGGAAGGCCAGTACGGGTGCGAAACAAACCAGTGCAAGCAGCACAACCAGCGAGTGGATCATCGCGGCGATGGGCGATTGCGCCCCCGCTTTCAGGTTGGCCGTCGATCGTGCTATCGCCGCTGTTGCCGTGATGCCGCCAAACAGGGGCGCGATGATATTGCCCAGACCCTGGCCCAGCAATTCGCTGTTGGCACTGTGCCGCTTGCCGGTCATGCCATCCAGCACAACGGCGCAGAGAAGGGATTCAATGGCGCCGAGCATGGCGATCGCAAAAGCGGAGGGGAGCAATGTCATAATCGTTGCCCCGGTTATGTGGGCTGGATTTCCATCCGGCCCGGGTTGCAGCCAGGGCCAGGTGAACTTGGGCAGATACGGTGGGATACCTTCGCCATTTGTGCCATCCGGCAGCAAGTAGCTGAAGCGGGAGCCTATGGTGTCGATCTCGTACCCGGCCTGCGCCAGCGCATACCCCAACAGGCTTGCGACTACGACGGCGGGCAAGTGCTGGGGAACAGGTGTCCTGAGTTTTGGCCAGTAGAGCATGACAGCCAGCGTCACAGCGGCTACAAACAGGCTGGTCGCATCGAATTGCTCAATTGAACTGGCCAGCAGCCAGATTTTGTCGATGAACAGCTCCGGCATCGCTGGAATTTGCAGCCCCAAAAAATCTTTCAGTTGCAGGGTGACGAGGACGATCGCGATTCCACCGGTGAAGCCCAGCGTTACCGATTGCGGAATGTATTCGATGAAGCGGCCCAGACGGGCGTAAGCCATGGCGATGAGTATGACACCGCCCATGATGCTCGCCAGTAGCAGGCCGGCGAGACCGTACACATTTGCAATGGGGTGAAGAACTACGACAAAAGCTGCAGTCGGCCCGGAGATACTGAAGCGGCTTCCTCCCGTGAGAGCAACCACCAGACCCGCGATGATTGCCGTGTACAGGCCGTACTGTGGGGCCACACCGCTGGCAATCGCCAGTGCCATTGCAAGAGGGATGGCGATGATACCGACGCTGATGCCAGCCAGCACATCTGCGCGCAGGCGAGCCATGTTGTAGGGCTCACCTGTAAAACAGGCTTCGCGCATGGCGTGACCTATGCGCAGGGAGAATAGATGTGCTCTATGTGCCATAGCCGGACTGCTGATCAGGGTCCTCTATACATATATAGATAACATTGTATGTTAATAAAATTAACACATAATGCAAGTTTCTCCAGGGGGTCAATGACAGGAAAAGTTGGCCTGGAGCCTGATCAGTCAATTGCAAACCTGGAAAGCTATAGCGATGAAGGACTGTCGGTCCTGGCTCGTAACCTGGGCTGTAGCCAGCTTTTTGAGCAAGAGGCCAGCCGGAAATCGGGATTTGAGACGAACTTCGTTAAAAGGGCGCCCACCCAGGTAAAAGTACGTGGCCAGGAATGATAGGGCCAGCGATGCGCGCCCGGCCGGATTGCCGCGGAAAGACGGCTGGAAAGAAGGTAATTATTACAATAGCATGTTAACTAAACACACAGATATTTAACGTGCCACCGTCATTAAAAAACGAGCCCCTGACATGGAAAAACGTACCGCCCGACTAACGCTGCTGGTTGATCCCAGCAAAAAACGCGCGTTCGAAAAATTATGTTCGCTGGAAGACGTTACACCCTCCCAGAAAATACGGCAGTTTATGCGCGACTATATCGAAGAAAAAATGGGAGCGGATTGGCGTGAACAAGTGTTCGACGATGATGCCAGGGCTTGAGTGCCAAGCAGAGTCAGTATCTCTCCCGGCTCAGGACAGGCGCTCTTTAAAATCCTCGTAGCCAAACTCCCGCACGATCTCCAGTTCGTCTGTACTGGAATTCCACAGCGCGATCGCGGGCAGTCTGGTGCCATTGAATGTGCTGGTCTTGACCATGGTGTAATGCGCCATATCGCTGAACACGAGCCGTTGGCCGACCTCCAGGGGCGCAGCGAAACTGTAGTCACCCATTACATCCCCCGCGAGGCAGGTCAGGCCGCCCAGTCGATAGGTATGCGGCAGTTCGCCGGGCGCCGCGGCGCCAAGGATATCGGCGCGGTAGGGCATTTCCAGTACATCGGGCATATGGCAG
>JAGRIK010000218.1 GCA_020443325.1 Halioglobus sp. | reverse complement strand
GTCACACGTCGTGCCGTAGCATTGGGATGCAGGGCTCGTACCCCAGTAGGCGTTTCACAAAGCGAATCACGTGGAGCGACTGAAACGCCTACTGGGGTGCGAGCCCGTCGCCCACGACCAAACCCCCGACAGCACTACAAAAAATTCATCTAGTTGCTATTCAAGATGAAAACAAGCCGAAATGTCAGGTGAAGGTTTTTTAACACGCTGCTAGACTCAGATAGGAATGGCGCTATTAATGCCGATAGATGGCAGATTAGCGTCCGGTGACTGAGACAGAATAAATAAGAGGGACGCTCACCATGGTAAGCAGTACCCGGAGCTCAAAACGCGTAATGATCGTCGCCAGGCCGAATCGATCGGCGGACTGGGGCGCTAATGTGTCAGTGCTGCTGGCGCTGGCGGTCCCGATGCTGGGCATCGCGGTTTTCTTTGCGTTACTGGGCGCGTGGCTGATACTGCCGTTCGCGGGTCTGGAACTGCTCGCGCTGGGTATTGCGCTGTACCGGGTGAATTACAAGCTACAGTACCGCCAGGTGATCACGGTCAGTGAAGACAGCGTCTGCATCGACAAGGGTTACGATACGCCCCGGGAACACTGGCAGCTGGCCAGGCAGAACTCGGGGCTGACTGTCACGGCACAGCGACACCCCTGGGATGCCCCGCAGTTGTGTGTCCACGACCGCGAAGTGTATGTCACGCTGGGTGAATTCCTGAACCGGGAGGAGAGCCTGAAACTGCTCGAGCTGCTACAGCGGGAAATCCGTGTGCGTGCGAGTGGTTCAAGCGCGCTGCGGGAATTCTAGAGGCACCTCAAATCTCATCGAAGTTACCGTGGCGGCCCTTGCCGGACGCGAATCGGGTGGCGCCCTCCACGGTCTCGCGCGAGTCAATGACAGTCAGCCCGCGCTCGAACTCATTGCGCAGGGCATCCTCCAGTGACATGCCCCATTGCTCGTAGGCGCTGAGGCGGTCGGAGCGGAGGCAGGTCTGGGGAAACCGGCTCAATTGCTGCGCGAGTTCCAGTGCCGCCGAAAGCGCATCACCGTCAGGCACCACGCGATTGGCGAGGCCCATTTGCAGCGCCTCGTCGGCGTCCACACCGCGACCGGTGAGAATCAGGTCCAGCGCGCGGCTGTGTCCAATCAATCGCGGCAGTCGCACGGTGCCGCCATCAATTAGCGGCACGCCCCAGCGACGGCAGTACACCCCCATCACCGCGCTGCGCTCCACCACGCGCATATCGCACCACAGCGCCAGCTCCAGGCCGCCGGCAACCGCGTGGCCGGCGACGGCGGCAATGACCGGCTTGCCCAGCACCATGCGGGATGGCCCCATCGGCCCGTCTCCGTCGGGGCTCAATGCGTTTCCACCCGAGCCGCCTGCAATGGCCTTGAGATCGGCGCCCGCGCAAAAATTGCCGTAATCGCCATACAACACTGCGACATCGGATTCGGGGTTGGCATCGAACGCCGCAAAGGCCTGCGCCAGTTGGCGTGCGGTGTCCCCGTCAACCGCATTGCGCACCTCGGGACGTTGGATGCTCACCACGGTGATGCGCTCCCGGAGTTCAACACTGACTTTATCCATACTCGCTAACTCCACGGGTGGTTCACGTTGTATTGCAAAGCATAGCGCGACTAGCCACCCGTGTGGCATTTTCATCCACGCGCGCAAACACTGAACACTGGACTGCCCTATCGCCGGCACCTATCATCGTCGGACGCATAACAATGAGAACGTTCGCATGAGAATCCAGCCCGCCCTGCTCACGGTCCTGTTGCTACTGGGCGCCTGTTCCGGCCCGGAAAAATCGCTCGATGAGATGCAGAAGAACGAGGATGAAGGCTTCGCAGGCGCCCCGCGTGGCACCAACAGCCTGTTTCCCGCCAACGAGGAAATCCTGACGCTGCGCCCGCCCCCCAACCCGGATCGCAATGCCTATTTTGGCGACCTGCACGTTCACACGGCCTACTCGTTTGACGCCTATGTCTTTGGCACGGTCAGCAGCCCGGATGACGCCTACCGCTACGCCAAGGGCCAGCCACTGCTGCACCCAAGTGGCTATGAGGTGCAGTTGCAGCAGCCCATGGATTTTTACGCGGTGACCGATCACGCGATGCTGATGGGGCTGGTGAAGGAAGCGGCTGACACCGACAGCGAGTTCTCCCGCTATGCGATTGCCGAACCACTGCACAACATCAACGCCCCCGACAACATGACGGAATACAGCCTGCCAGCGCGCGGTACAGCGTTCGCAAGCTTCCTGCCCGCTGCGGTGGGTGGCCTGCTCGACGGCAGCATTGATATGCCGATGGTCGAGGCCGTGACCAAATCCGCGTGGCGAGACACGATACGGGCGGCAAATGAAGCCTATATTCCCGGCAGCTTCACCACGTTTGCCGCCTTTGAATACACCACCTCCTCCGATGACCAGGGCAACCTGCACCGCAACGTGATCTTTCGCGACAGCGATCGCCTGCCGGCCATGCCGTTCTCGCGTTTCAATTCACAGAACCCGGAGGGCTTATGGCAGTGGATGGATAAACTGCGCGAGCAGGGCGTCGAAAGCCTGGCCATTCCCCACAATTCCAATGGTTCCAACGGACAGATGTTCAAGATGGTGGACTGGGCGGGCAATCCGATTGACGATGCCTACTCCGCACAGCGCAGCCGCAATGAACCGCTGGTGGAAATCACGCAGATAAAAGGCACCTCCGATACCCACCCGTTGCTATCGCCGAACGACGAATGGGCAAACTTCGAAATCACACCATACCGTGTGGCCACCAAACTTTACAGCGAGCCGCTCGGGAGTTACGTGCGCGATGCCTATCTGCGCGGCCTGCAACTGCAATCCGGGGGCGTATTGAACCCCTACAAGTTCGGCCTGATCGGCTCCAGCGACACCCACGATGCAGCCAGTTCCGAGGATGAGGAAACCTTCTTCTCCAAGGCCGGCATGCTGGATGGCACACCGGAACTGCGCGGTTCTGTTCCCGCCTCCTTCCTGAACGGTACCGTGATGAAATTCGTCGACCCGGGACTGGTGAAAGAGGTCGACGGTAAGGATTACATGGCCAGTTCCTCGTTCGAGTACTGGTCCGCCTCCGGCATGGCCGGCGTCTGGGCCGAGGAGAATACACGCGACTCGATATACCAGGCGTTCCGGCGCAAGGAAACCTTCGCCACCAGCGGCCCGAGAATCACAGTGCGCTTCTTCGCCGGCTATGACTTTGCGCCCGCAATACTTAACAACCCGCAATTGACCAGGATTGCCTACCAGCGCGGCGTCACGATGGGCAGCGACCTTCGCGGCACGGGGGAGCAATCACCGGCATTTATCGTGTGGGCTGCGGGGGACCCCTCCGGCACGGCGCTACAACGCGTGCAAATCATCAAGGGCTACCTGGAAAACGATGCACACCAGGAGCGTATCTACGATGTCGCCTGCGCCAATGACCTGCAACCCGACCCGGCCACCGGGCGCTGCCCGGACAACGGCGCCGGTGTCGACCTGAGCAACTGCGCCACCACGGGCACCGGCGCGAGCGAACTGAAAGCGCTGTGGCGCGACCCGGACTTCGATCCCCGCCAGGAGGCGTTCTATTATGTGCGGGTGCTGGAAAACCCCAGTTGCCGCTGGTCGACCTGGGATGCGATACGGGCCGGCGAGGAACCGCGTTCCGACCTGCCAAAGACAATACAGGAACGGGCGTGGTCTTCGCCCATCTGGTTCCGACCGGACAGCGCCCCCCAATCACCCGATAGTCCAGTGAGTAATGAACCGTCGGCAGAGGACGCGACGCCAGGTGTGAAGGCGCTCAGTGAGCACCCGTAGCCCGGCATCCAGCAGGCGACTTCGCCAGCTCCGGAAGGTGCTGGTAATACTGGCGCTATTCAGCCTGTTGCAGTACCTCACAACCGGCACAGTGCGCTGGCCTGTTGCGCTCTACCAGAAGGTCACAGCGACACTGTCAGACTACGCGACACGCCCCGAGGCCGGTTGGCGGCGCGCCACGCAGTCGCTTGAGGAAATCGGGGCCGCCAGGGAAGGTCAATCGGTAACAGACTTCGACCTGACCGGACGCGTGGTACGCATCGCGGATGGCGACACGGTATCCATCCTCGACCACAGCAACACACAGCACAAGGTACGCCTTTACGGCATCGATACGCCTGAGCGTGACCAACCCTATGGCAGCGCGGCCAAACGCCAGCTGACACAGCTCATCGATGAAAAGCCGGTGGGTGTCGTAATCGTGACCACGGACAGCTATGGCCGCGTGGTGGGCACGCTCTACCAGGACGGCGTCAACATCAATGTGGCAATGGTGGCAAGCGGTTACGCCTGGTGGTACCAGCACTTCGCACCCCATGAACACGCGCTCAGGGAGGCCGAGCAAAGCGCCCGCCAGCAGGGCCTTGGACTGTGGGCAGACCCGCGCCCGGTGGCGCCGTGGGACTGGCGCAGGAACAAGCGCTGAACGCGCGCGGAATCTGGGCCATCGGGCATTTTCGCTGTCAACCGATACGCGATTAGGGTAAATTTATCGCGCTCAGGAGAGACTCCCGTACAACCCAACCAAAGGAACGAAATATGATCGTCGTGAATGCCGTGGTAAAAAGCACACCGGAACATATCGCCGCACTGCAGGAAGCCATCGGCACAATGGAAGTAGCCAGTCGCGCTGAACCCGGCTGTGACGACTATACGTTCAGCGTCGAGTTGAACAACCCGGGCACGCTGCGTATAACAGAAAAATGGCATTCCCTCGAGGCGCTGATGGAACACATGAACACCCCACATATGGCGCAATTCCAGCAAGCGATGGGCGCGCACCCACCCGCCTCGATGGACCTCAAGTTTTACGAGGTGAAGGAAATATACCCATTCCAGTAGACCTTATTAAGCACACTGCATGAAACTTTTCCCCCTCTCCATTGCTGTTGCCGCCCTGCTTGCCACGCTTGGCGCAGCCGCCGTGCGTGCGGCGGAGCCTGCGGATGCGGTCTCGCACCTGGCGGAGATGGAGAAAGACGGAGGCCTTAAGGCCTTCGAGGAAAGCATGGATATGAGCGATGTGATTGCCCTGTTTCGCGCACAGCAGAAGGAGTTGGCCGCGCAAAGGGAGTTGCTCGAAAAACAGGCTAAGCAGATCGATGCCCTGACACAGGAATTGGAAACCATTCGGGCACCTCTACCTGCGACCAACCAGGAATTGACGGCACAGCGTGCGCTACTCGAGAGTCAGTCACACAAGATAGCGACGCTGACTCGCGAGTTGGATACCCTGCGGCGTCCGACGCCTGCAGCAGAGCACAAAGTCGCCGTCAGCGCGAATGCGGGAACGGTTTCACCTCCTGTAGCGGCAACAGCAACCAATCCACCACCGCCCCAGACGGCAAAGGAACAGGCTGTCGCTACCGGGAAAGCTGTGGCCCAGGCGCAGGCGGACGATCCGAGCCGGGACATGTTGAAAGATTTCAAAGGCGCCTGGCGCCTCCCCGGCACCAACGCGGCGCTGGCAATTGGCGGGTTTGTAAAAACAGACATCGTCTATAATTTTGACCCCTTGCAGATCAAGGATCGGTTTATCACCGGCTCGATACCCGTTGGCGTCAGTGAGACCACTGGCGATGAAGCGCAGAGCAGCATCACTGCCGATCAATCCCGCCTCAATTTTGACCTGCGATCGGCCACCGATTACGGGATCATGCGCGCCTTCATCGAAGGCGATTTCGCCGGGGAGGGAGACACCTTCCGTATGCGGCACGCGTTCGGCCAGTGGCGACAAATGCTCGCAGGCAAAACGTGGTCCACATTCATGGACCCGGATGCGTCACCCGAAGAAATTGATTTCGAAGGCTTGAACGGCCGCATCAATGTGCGCCAGGCGCAAGTCCGCTTCATGCCGACATTCGGCAAAGCCTATGAACTGCAATTTGCGCTTGAGGATCCGAATCCGGAGATACAAAATGGTTCCGGCGTCACCCGCACCCCCGATATCGTGATAGCGGGGCGATTCCAGCCGCGCGATCGATTGCATGTAAAACTCGCCCTGCTAACCCGCGAAATTCGTGGCCAGGACACCGACACCGGGGATGTCGAAAAGCAGTGGGCATGGGGCACCTCCCTGAGTGGGCGCTTTTTGACTCCCCAACTTGATGCCCGTGATAGCCTCCTCTTCTAGCTAAACTACGGCAATGCAATCGGGCGCTATGTTAACGACCTGTCCAGCATCGGGAATTACGACGGCATCTTCGAACCCAACGGCAACGACCTGCAACTCTTCAATGTCACCGCCGGATACGTCTCCTGGCAACACTGGTGGGGAATCAATCAATTGCGATCCAACTTCACGTTTGGCCTGGTTGACCTCAACAACCCGGGGTTTGTGGAGTTTGACAGCTACAAGAGAACCTACAGATTCTCATCAAACCTGATCTGGTCGCCCATCCCGCGAATCGATGTGGGCGGCGAATACCTGTGGGGACGCCGGGAGAACAAGGATGGTGAGTACGGCGATGCCACCCAGTTCCAATTGGCTGTGAAATATCGCTTCTAGGCTAACCCCGCCCTAACCGCCTGCAGCACAGCCGGCAAACTGCGCTATAATCCCGCCCTCTCTTCCAGCGATAAAGCCCATGACAGATCCAGAAACCAAGCGCGCAGCGCAAAAGACCGACTCGAATAAAAGTGTTGGCTTTATTTCGCTGGGCTGCCCCAAGGCCCTCGTCGATTCCGAGCGCATCCTCACGCAACTAAAAATGGACGGCTACGATATCGTACCCACTTACGAGGGGGCAGACGTGGTGGTGGTGAATACCTGCGGCTTTATCGACAGCGCCAAGCAGGAATCCCTCGATGCCATCGGCGAGGCCATCAGCGAGAATGGCAAGGTTATCGTCACCGGCTGCATGGGCAAGGGAGACGATGCTGAGTCAATCAGGGCCCTGCACCCCAAGGTCCTGAGTGTCACCGGGCCGGCAGCCTATGAGGAAGTGCTCGGCGCCGTGCACAAATACGTGCCCCATACGCCAATTCACGATCCCTTTGCCGACCTGGTGCCGCCGCAGGGTATCAAACTCACACCGCGCCACTACGCCTATCTGAAGATTTCCGAGGGTTGCAACCATCGCTGCACCTTCTGCATCATCCCCGACATGCGCGGCGATCTGGTCAGCCGGCCGATTGGCGATGTGATGGAAGAGGCGGAGCGCCTGGTGCGCGCCGGCGTGCGTGAATTGCTGGTGATTTCCCAGGATACCAGCGCCTACGGTGTCGATATCAAATACCGCACCGGGTTCTGGAATGGTCGCCCGCTGAAAACCCGCATGCAGGAGCTGTGTGAGGCCCTGGGCGAATTCGGCATCTGGGTGCGCCTGCACTACGTCTACCCCTACCCGCACGTGGACAAGGTGATTCCGCTGATGGCTGAAGGCAAGATCCTGCCCTATCTGGATATACCGTTCCAGCACGGCAGCCCGTCAGTGCTCAAGCGTATGCAACGGCCCGCGGCTGCGGAAAAGTCGCTGGAGCGTATTAACGCGTGGCGCAACGCCTGCCCGGATATCACCCTGCGCAGCACGTTCATTGTCGGCTTCCCCGGGGAGACCGAGTCTGACTTCGAAGTACTGCTGGACTTCATCCGCGAGGCGCAACTCGACAGGGTGGGCTGCTTCCAGTACTCGCCGGTAAAAGGCGCGCGCGCGAATGCCCTCCCCGACCCCGTTGCGGATGAGGCCAAGCAGGAGCGCTGGGAGCGTTTCATGGCTCTGCAACAGGAGATCAGCGCCGCCAAGCTGCAGGCCAAAATCGGCCGAACCATTGAAGTCCTGATCGATGAAGTGGATGCAGAGGGTGCCATCGGGCGCTCCAGCGCGGACGCGCCGGAAATCGATGGCAAGGTCTATCTGGACGGCGTAACGGATTTGAGCCCGGGCGATTTCGTGGAAGCGGAAGTCACCGATGCCGACGAATACGATCTGTGGGTCGGGTGATCCTGGTGTGAACCTGCTGCTGTTTACCGAGGCCGATCGCCTGGATGCGAATAGCATTACCGTTTACGACCGTCGACTGCAACACTTGCGACAGGTGCATCGCGCCAGCGCCGGCGACACACTCCGCGTCGGCGAAATCGACGGCCTGATGGGTGAGGCCGAAATACTCACCATCGGGAAGGAGGCAGCCGTTTTAGCCGTCTCCCTGGATCAGCCGCCACCGCCTAAGCTGCCACTGACCTTGGTACTGGCCCTGCCCCGACCCAAAATGCTGCGGCGCATCCTGCGCAATGTGGCGGAATTGGGCGTCGCCGAACTGCACCTTATCAACAGTTACCGTGTGGAAAAGAGCTACTGGCAAAGCCCCGTGCTTGCAGACGCCACTGTGCGGGAGTATCTGTTGCAGGGGCTGGAGCAGTCCCGCGATACGCGCTTGCCCCGGGTGCACTACCATCGTCGCTTCAAGCCTTTTGTGGAGGACAGCCTGCCAGCGATACTCGCGGAAAAACACGCGCTGCTGGCCCAACCGGGCGAGTACCCTCCCTGCCCGCGAGTCACCAACGGCGAATGCCTGCTGGTCATAGGTCCGGAGGGCGGCTTCATTCCCTACGAGGTCACACAGTTACAGGACGCCGGGTGCGAGGCCGTCTCGCTCGGTGCACGTATCCTGCGCGTGGAGAATGCGGTTACCAGCGTGCTGGGAAGGCTCTTCTGACGACACTGCCCCAGGCGTTTCCGATGCTACCTCCCCCGGAAGAAGCGCCACCGATGCACAACATTTTAAACTCGGAATTGACTTTTTAAACGGGACGCGACGAAAGCGATGCAAAGCGTAGTATTCGCAGGTGCATAGTGCTAATTTCCGGTACGGCTCTGGATCATCTCGTACTCGCACTTGAAATCCAGTGAAAAAATCACAGTGACTTCCCGTGCAGTCTTCCTGTGATTACTTCTATGATGCTGTCAATAACATAAAAGACTTGAGAGGCACCGCAATGTTCACACAGAAACGCCTGATCGTATCTCACCTGTCCGCCGCACTAGCGGTTACCTCCGTAGGGCTCATACCCACAGTGGCCCTCGGCCAGGCCACACTGGAAGAGGTGGTGGTCACCGCCCGGAAACGCGAGGAGACACTACAGGAGACACCGGTAGCGGTATCAGCATTTTCCGGTGAAAACCTGCAGGAACTGGGCATCCGCGATATCTCTGACCTGACCAAGGTCGTGCCAAACGTCGATATGTACTCCGGCAACGGAACGACAGGGTCAGGCAACGTGTTCATTCGCGGCATCGGTGCCCGCAATACCGGTGTGAACTTTGACTCCGGCGTGGGTATCTACGTGGATGGCGTCTATGTATCCCGAGCAGATGGCGCGGTACTGGACAATGTCGACATTCAGAGCGTACAGGTGTTGCGCGGCCCGCAGGGCACGCTGTTTGGCAAGAACACGACCGGGGGCGCCATTCTCTACACCACCAACAAGCCGAATGAAGAGTATGGCGGCCATGCGGAAGTTCGCGTCGGTAACTACAATCAAATCGACAGCAAAGCCACACTGAACGTACCGTTAATGGGCGATACGCTGATGTCGCGCTTCTCGCTCTACCAGACCAAGAGCGACGGCTATGTGCACAGCGAGATTCCCGATGGCCTACCGGAACAGGCGGTGGGCAATGCACCGTTCGTTGAGGACGAATACAACGACACCAATCGCTGGGGTGGCCAGGCGCAATTGCGTTGGGTTGCCAATGAGGATCTGCTTTTTGACCTGAACTACAACTACGGCAAAACGGACCAGGCGGCGCGCGGGCAGAATTGCGAGGTCGTCACTGGCATCGACGGCATAGGCTGGCAGGCTGGCAGGCTGGGTTGCAGAATGCCACGATCATCGAGCCGTCTACCAATGGGACCATTGCTTACTGGTGCCAGGCCAATAATGATCTCGGCAAAGACAAGATCATGGCTAACCTCACCCCTAATAAATACAAGGCCGAGGTGAACACACTGGCCCTTACCGCGGATTGGGACATCAACGACGTACTCAACTTCAAAAGCATTTCGTCCTGGCGTAATACCGAGGGCGGCGAGGTCAATGAACTCGACGGCATTGGTATATCACTGCTGGGCCGCACCAACCTTGGCCCGGGAAGCGAGCAACGCAACACCGATGCCTATACCCAAGAATTCCAACTGGCCGGCAACGCGTTTGATGAGAAACTCGACTACGTTGTGGGTGCGTTTGGCTTTCACGAGGAGACAGATAAAGGCGCTGCAACCTCGCCGGGCGGCCCGTTCTTTAACGCTCTCGATGGGGTCAACCTTCCATCATTTTTAGGTTGTCAGACTAAAAGTGAATGTGCTTTCTACCAAACCAACCGCACCGAGCTGTTGACCAAAAACTCATCGGCTTCAGCCTTCGCCCAGGCGGACTGGCACTTTGACGAATACTGGACCCTGACGCTGGGCGGACGCTACACCTGGGAAGAGCGCAAGCTGACACGTAACTTTCGCGTGCCAGATTTAGCCACACTCGCGACAACGGGAGATGCGGAGTACGCGAATTTCAGCACCTTTTTCGACTTCCCCAGCGGTCCGGAAACGTTCAATCCCAATCACGGCTACACAGTCGCCCTGATTACCCCTGATGGCCAGACCACCTGGAACCCGGCTGTGGGTACGCCCGACCCACTCGCAGACCAAACCCAACGATACAATAAGACCAAGTTCACCCCCATGGGGAGCATCCAGAGAACCTTCGATGGCGTGGGCTTCATGGATTTTGGCAACGTCTATTTCACGGTGGCCAATGGCTTTCTCTCCGGCGGCATCAGCGATACCGTCGATGTCCAGACACGTATGGTCGAGGAATATGATCCCGAAGAGGTCTGGAACTACGAGCTCGGCTTCAAGATGGACGCATGGGACCGCAAGCTGCGCTTGAACACGGCCCTGTTCTATACAGACTACGAAAATCGCCAGTTAACCACGATCCGTATCAGCCCCGAGGGTCGTATCGCGGGGGCGCTGATCAACGCCAAGTCCTCCTATATCTCCGGTGTGGAATTTGAGGCGGTTGTGCTACCGGTCGAGAACCTGCAGGTCACCGCCAACATCACCTTCAATGAAAGCGATATCGAAGAGTATGACGACGAGCAAATCAGTGCTGCCAATGGCCCAACGCCCCCAGGCTGCGAACTGATTAACGTCAATGGGAACCTGCTGAATAACTGTCCTATTGATCGCTCCGATGAGGACATGCCGCGTCTGCCGGACAGCGTTTACTATCTGGCGGTGCAGTACACGTTTGAGACAGAATATGGCTCGATCGTGCCGATGCTGTCCTGGTCCTACCGCACCAACCTGAACAACTGCTTCGACGCGTCCAGTTGCAAGACCGATATCTACAAGGTTAACCAGGAAGACGTCACTGCCCGCCTGACCTGGAACTCTCCCGACATGAACTGGCGAGTATCCGCTTTCGGATACAACCTCAGTGATGATCGCTATGTGATCGGTGGCACACCGCTGGTGGATAACACAGCAACCGCGGCCACCATCTACAACACGCCGCGTACCTATGGTATTGAAGCGGCCTATACCTGGTAAGCTGAACGCAAAAAAAGGGCCGGAATGATCTGATCATTCCGGCCCTTTTTCGTTGGACAACTGAATTTTTTCGGTTTAGGGTGCAAGCGACACCGTGAAATTGCCCGGGTACCGCTTTACTAACCTCCCTGCAGACCCACAGGACAACTCACCCCCGTACCCCCCAGCCCGCAATAGCCATTGGGGTTTTTGGCGAGATACTGCTGGTGATAGTCCTCCGCATAGT
>JAGRIK010000021.1 GCA_020443325.1 Halioglobus sp. | reverse complement strand
GACTCAAACGCCGGACGACCAAGTCAAAGGCGCCCCAGTTAAAAAATGTAAGACCAGCCCTACGAATCCTCACCACTAATCTGATTCAGCAACGCCTGAAGCTCAGCCATCAACACATCAAGACTATCAATACCAAGCAACTCATACTTCAACGCCTCATCCAACGGCAACAACTGCACCAGTGTGTAAGCAACGTGCCAGGCATCGTTGTAATCCACCCGCAGGTTCATGCGCTCCACATGCGGGTGAGTCTCCAGGCTGCGCAATACATCGAGCAGCGACCGCCAGATATCCGACATCGGCGCGGGCGTCGTGGCTGGCTTCAACTCCACCTGCCCGACGATCAGGCCATTGCTGCGCGTGCTGGTCTCGAAAAGATCGAAGCGCTCGCCGCCCTCTATCGTGAGGCCCAGCAGGCCATTGGGCAGCTGGTCCCAGTCGACAATGCGGGCACACGTGCCGTAGTCGCCGAGCTCCGGGGCGGCGCGACCGCGCTGCACCACTTCCGCGCCACGGCGTATCCACACCACACCAAACGGGCTGTCGGATTTCATGCAATCGCGCACCAGGTCGAGATACCGCGGCTCAAAGATTTTCAGCGGTATGCGACCAAACGGCAGCAGCACACCCGACAGGGGAAAGAGCGGCAACTCAGTCATTGTGTACCTCTGCCGCGATACTCGCCGGCATGCTGTCAATTTCGAGCTGCGCCAGGCGCGTGAGTGCCTGCTCACGATTGTCGCCGCAGTATTGCACCTCGGGCTTGAACGCATCGCACAGAGCGGGCCGGCGCGCATCGCCGAACACGTTACAGCGCATGGCGGGGCTTAAGTGGACGCAGCGCACACCGGCCGGTTTACCGTTGGGCATGCCATCGAATGGCTGGTGAATTGAGATCGCAATGCAGCAGGCACCGCAATCAGTTCTGCACTGCATCGGGCGCACTCTCGGGACCTAGTGGCTTGAATACGACGATCAGTCGCGGCAACAACAGCAAAGCGCCCAGCACGGCCGCCACCATCGCCAGTACAGTCAGCAAGCCGAAATAAATACTGGGATTGAAATTGGACAGGGTCAGCGTGGCAAAACCCACCACCACCGTCAGTGTCGTGTAGTACATCGCGCGACCAATACTGCTGTGACATCGGTACATCGTGGCGCGGTAGTTCTGGTCCACCTTGAATTCATGCATGAAACGGTGCACATAATGAATACAGTCATCGACACCGATACCCACCACAATCGCCGCGATGGTAATGGTCATGATATCGAGCGGTATACCCGCCAGCCCCATCACGCCCAGCACAATGCCAGCCGCCAATGCATTCGGCGCCAGCGTAATAAATGCCAGCGACAGCGAACGAAACAGCAGCAGGAACATCACCAGGATGGCCGCGAACACTGCGCCGAGGGTGAGTATCTGTGAGCGAAACAGGCTTTGCAGCACATTGTTGTAAAGCACCAGCATCCCGGTGAACTGGAACCGGTCGGGGGACAGGCCCAACTCATCCTCCAGCTCGGCACGCACACTGCGCAGGAACGCATCGCGGCGCAGGTCTTTGCTGGTCTCTTTCACACGCACGGTCAGCCGGGCCTGCTGGGTATCCTCCGAATAGTACGGGGAGACCATCAGTTTTTTCATATCATCGGGAAAGCTCTTTTGCACGATGGCCAGCTCCACACCGCCGATATCCTCGCCCATCAAATTCTTGACGACTGCAAACACGGTGGAGAGGGATAGCACCTTGCCCGTCTCCGGCCTGGCGTCTATATAGGCGTGGATCTTGTCGAGTTCCCTCATCCCCGCCAGGCTGAACCAGTAACTCGGCGCGAAACTGTCTTCCACGACGACAAAGTCCACATCGTCACTGAACTCGTCGTCCCAGTCATCGTCGTCTGCAAATTCATCGTCCTCAGCAGGCGGTGCTGCAGCCGTCGGGACGTTTTCCAGGCCGGGGAGCGGGGCATCCTCATCCGGCGGCGTGATGATGATATCCAGGGGGATCGTTCCGCCGAGCTGGATATCGAGCAATTCCATACCCTGGTAGATCTCCGTCGACTTGCTGAAATAGTCGATGAACCGGTTCTCCACTTCCAGGCGACTGATACCCACGGCAGTCAGAACCACTAGCAGGACGGTGACCACGATAATACTGCGGCCGTAGTGATCCGTGACGCGGGCAAAAAAGCTTGTGATCGTCGGCTCGGCACCAGTGTGGCGGTGCGGCTTGCCCTCAGGCCACACCAGCATCAGGCACGGCACGACGATAAATGCCATCGACAGGCCAACGCAGATGCCCACCGTCATCATCCAGCCAAAATCGATGACCGGCTGGATGCCCGACACCACCAACGACATGAAGGCCACGATGGTGGTGATGCTGGTATAGAAACAGGGCACAGCCATCAGCCCCATGCTCTGCACAACGCGCTCGTGTAAGTCGCCATCGGGTGCGAGCGCATGCAATTCGCGGTAACGCACCACGAGGTGGATCACAATGGACAGCGTAATAATCAGCAATACCGCGACGAAGTTCGACGATATCACGGTCATGCGCCAGTCGAGCGCACCGAGCAGGCCCAGCATCAGCGTGACCGTAACGCCGCAGGTGACCAGCGGGATAACAACCCAGCGCACACGGCGGAAAATAATCGCGAGCACCAGTGCCATGATACCCAGTATCGAGCTGCCGAAAACGACCAGGTCACTGGCGACAAAACTGACCATGTCGGCGGCGATCATCGGTACGCCGCCGACGAACAAACGCGCAACATCGCGGTACTGATCTGCAATCTCGCGCACCTGCGCCACCAACTGCTCGTCGCGCTCCAGCACGATCGCTGAGCGAGCCTTGAATGCCGCTTCCACCGTCGCCAGTTCGGCATCTTCGGCACCTGACAAGGCCCCGGTTTTACGCTTGATGCGCAGCGCCTCGCGCGCCTGCAGCAGGTTGAAATACTGCTCGTCGCGCTGCAGGTTGATCTGCACGGCGCTGACCTGGCCATCGCGGCTGACCAGCAGGTCGGCATAGATCGGGCTGGTGGTAAATTCACGCATCACCAGATCGAGATCAAGGCCGGGCTGCTCCAGCGTGGCCAGCGGCTCACTGGAGGTGATATCCGACAACGTCACCGGCGGACTTTCCAGCAGCGGTACATTCAGGATGGTGGTGACCGAGGAGACACCGTCCAATACGCGCAGGGCCTCTGACATCTCATGCAGTGGCTGCAGGGATTCGGGTGACAGCAGCGGCGCATTGGGCTGCCAGGTAATGAGCAGAAAGTCTTCGGTGGCGTACTCTTTCGTGACTTCCCGGTAAAAATCCAGCGAGGGGTCGCCCTGCAGCATCAGTGAATCGGCGGAGGCATCGATCTTGATCTTGTCCAGCTGGGTCGCCATGGCTGCGGTCAGCAGCGCCACCAGCAACAGTGACAGCCAGGGGCGCCTCAGCACCAGCGTATCGTAGAAGGCCAACAGGGGAGAACTCATAGCGCTGCGGTTTCCAGTAGTTTATCCAGAAGTTTCTGGTGAATTCCACCAAAGCCACCGTTGCTCATAATGACAACCTGGTCACCGGGTTTCGCTTCGCCCGCAACCTGCCGGACCAGCTCGTCGATGTCATGCGCTACTGCGGCTGGCACAGGGCTGTCGGCGACCACGGCGTCGAGCGACCAGTCCATGCCCGCTGGCTGGAACCAGTATATTCTGTCGGCGGCCGCCGTCGCTGCCGACAACTGCCCGCGGTGCTCACCCATGCGCATGGTATTGGAACGCGGCTCCACCAGTGCGATGACACGCCCGGCGCCCGCACGTGCCCGCAGCCCTTGCAGGGTTGTGGCGATGGCGGTGGGGTGATGCGCGAAATCATCGTACAACGCAACGCCGCCGGGGGTGCCCAGCAGCTCGAGCCGTCGTTTCACACCCTGGAATTCAGACAGTGCCGCAGCGGATAGTTCCGGCGTCACCCCCACATGGCGCGCTGCGGCCAACGCCGTGAGTGCGTTTTCCACATTGTGCCGACCGCAGTGCGACCAGTTCACGTCGAGCGCCTCTGCACCCGGGGGCTGCACACGAAATGCCGAACCGTCCTCTACTAGCAATTGCGCGCGCCAGTCGGCGGCAGAGTCCTCACCGATACCGAAAGAAGTGGTCGGCGTCCAGCTGCCCATCGCGAGGGTTTCATCGATCGCCGGCACGCCGTGGCGATACACAATGAGTCCCTCCCCGGGCACACAGCGCACCAGATGGTGAAACTGCCGCTGTATCGCTGCCAGGTCGGCAAAGATATCGGCGTGGTCGAACTCCATGTTGTTGATCGCCAGCGTGCGCGGGCGGTAGTGGACGAACTTGGAGCGCTTGTCGAAAAAGGCCGTGTCGTACTCATCGGCCTCCACCACAAAAAAATCCGAGTCGCCGCAGCGGGCCGAGACCCCAAAATTGCCGGGCACACCCCCGATCAGGAAGCCCGGTGCCATGCCGGCGTGTTCCAGTATCCACGCCAGCATACTGCTGGTCGTGGTTTTGCCGTGGGTACCCGACACGGCCAGCACCCATTTGCCCTGCAGCACATGCTCCGCCAGCCACTGGGGCCCGGACGTATAGGGCAAGCCGCTATTCAGCAGGTGCTCAACGAGGGGATTGCCGCGCGACATCGCGTTGCCGACCACCACGCAATCGGGCTGCGGCTGCAGGTGTTCCGGCAGGTAGCCTTCCATCAGGTCGATGCCGGCGGCTCGCAGCTGCGTACTCATGGGGGGGTAGACGCTGGCGTCGGAACCGGTTACCCGGTAACCCAACTCCCTGGCAAGCAGCGCGATACCGCCCATGAACGTGCCGCAAATACCGAGAATATGAATGTGGCCTTTCAAAAACCGCTCCTTTTAGACAGCGCGCATAGTAGCATGTGTGTGACGAGCACCACAGTCAGGGAGACAAAACGGGTATCGCAGTCCACAAGCGGCCGCAATTGTCGTATTATCCCGTGACAAAATCACCATCACCGTAATCTACCGGGCCGCGGATTGAGCCCGCCTTCAGAAATGGATCAGCAAATGCCTGCGAAAAACGCCTTCTACGCCCAGTCCGGCGGAGTGACTGCCGTGATCAACGCCACCGCCTGCGGTGTGATCGAAACCGCCAGGAAGCACCGCTCCCGCATCGGCAAAGTCTATGCGGGCCGCAACGGCATCATCGGGGCGCTGCGCGAAGACCTGATCGACACCAGCAAGGAGAGTGCGAGCGCGATTCGCGGCCTGCTGACCACCCCTTCAGGCGCGTTTGGCTCCTGTCGCCACAAACTCAAAAGCCTGGAAGAAAACCGGGCGGAGTACGAACGCCTGATCGAAGTTTTCAAGGCGCACAACATCGGCTATTTCTTTTACAACGGCGGCGGCGATTCCGCGGACACCTGTCTCAAGGTATCGCAGCTGAGCCAGGCAACGGGTTATCCGCTGCAGGCCATTCACGTACCCAAGACCATCGACAACGACCTGCCACTGACAGATAACTGCCCCGGCTTTGGCTCGGTGGCGAAGTATATCGCGATCTCCACAAAGGAGGCGGCGATGGATGTGGCCTCGATGTGCGAGACGTCCACCAAGGTGTTCATCCTCGAAGTGATGGGCCGCCACGCGGGCTGGATTGCTGCCGCCAGTGGGCTGGCCGCCAGCGAGGAAGGCGACGCCCCCCACATTATCCTGTTCCCGGAAATCGCCTTTGACCGGGACAAATTCATGGCCCGGGTCAAGCGCACGGTCAAACGTCACGGCTACTGTGTGATCGTCGCCTCGGAAGGCGCCCAATATAAAGACGGTCGATTCCTGTCCGAGTCCGGCCTCAAGGACGCCTTCGGCCACAGCCAGCTGGGCGGTCTCGCACCGCAACTGGCGCAGATGATCAAATCCGAACTCGGCTACAAATACCACTGGGCGGTGGCGGACTACCTGCAGCGCTCCGCGCGACATATCGCCTCACAGACCGATGTCGACCAGGCCTACGCTTTGGGCGAAGCCGCGGTGCAGTTCGCCCTGCGTGGTGACAACGCGGTGATGCCCTGCATCGTGCGCGGCAAAGGCAAGCGCTACACCTGGTCAATCGGCGAGGCGGCGCTGGAAGACGTCGCCAACGTGGAGAAGATGATGCCGCGCAACTACATCACGCGCGATGGCTTCGGCATTACCGATGCGGCGCGTGAGTATCTCTCTCCGCTGATCGCGGGTGAGGCGTACCCCCCTTACAAGAACGGCTTGCCCCAGTATGTGCGCCTGAAGAACCTGCCCGTACCCCGCAAGTTGAAAACGCGCTTCAAGGTCTAGCAGTGTGTTGAAAACCCTTTAGCTGACATCTCGGCTTGTTTTTGCCTTGAGTTGCAACGAGTTGAATTTTTCGTAGGGCTGTCGGGGGGTTAGTCGTGGTCGACGGGCTCGTGCCCCAGGAGGCGTTTCAGTCGCTCCACGTAATT
>JAGRIK010000020.1 GCA_020443325.1 Halioglobus sp. | reverse complement strand
GGCCGTTCACACAGCCCGCCACATCGCGCGACCGGCCAATACACCAGGAACCCACCCTTCGGACCCTTCCTGAAAAATCATCCCACACGCAGATAAAAAAAAGCCCCGTCAATCGACGAGGCCCCGTATCCTACAGCTGGTGCCGCCGACTCAGGCGCTCACCACCTGTACAAACTTGCGGCTCTTCGGCCCGCGGGCAATGAACTCGACCTTGCCGTCAGCCTTGGCAAACAGCGTGTGATCCTTGCCGATGCCGACATTATCGCCCGCGTGAAAGCGTGTACCACGCTGACGTACGATAATATTTCCAGCTTTTACCACTTCACCACCGAAGCACTTGACGCCCAATCGCTTGCTGACTGAATCGCGTCCGTTACGGGTACTACCACCAGCTTTCTTGTGTGCCATTGTTCAAGCCCTCCCTTAAGCCTTGATACCGGTTATCTTCACTTCGGTAAACCACTGGCGATGGCCAGTCTCTCTACGATAGTGCTTACGGCGGTTGAATTTAATGATTTTGACCTTCTTGTGACGGCCCTGCGCGACGACTTCGGCAGTGACCACACCACCGGCAACCAGTGGGGTGCCGATTTTAATCGTATCGCCGCCTACCATCAGGACCTTGTCGAACTCGATGGTTTCGCCTGGCGCTACTTCAATCTTTTCCAGTTTGAGGGTTTCACCCTCAACGACGCGGTGTTGCTTACCGCCGCTTTCTATTACTGCGTACATAGTGTGCTCCGTTCAATTAGCCTGCTCGCAGTTGTAATAAACCCTTATAAATCAAGGGGGCAGAGTCAGGCATAAACAGTTGAGTTTACCCGCGACCACCACGATTGCACGCGGTAGGGTCCGGAGGCCGGCGATTTTACGCAAATCGGCATAGCGGAGCAAGCGTTAATTTTTTATAAAAACAACGAGTTGCAAACGCTACAGGCTGCGACGGACGGCACCCCGGCCGGAACCGCATTGCTTGACACACCGATAGCGGCACCCTAGCATGCGCGGGCACTTTTTAATCCTTTTATCCCCTATGCAGCAGATACGCGCTACCGTCGCCAAAGAATTTGAACTGGTCAATCAACTGATCATTGACCAACTCCATTCGAATGTCGATATGGTGGAGAACGTCGGGCACTATATTGTGGATGCCGGCGGTAAGCGACTCCGCCCGCTGCTGGTACTGCTGACGGCTGCCGCGCTCGGCCGCTGTGATGATCGCCATATCACCTTTGCGGCGATTATCGAGTTTATCCACACTGCCACGCTGCTGCATGACGATGTGGTCGACATCTCTACCCTGCGTCGCGGGCGGCCCACTGCCAATGCCCAGTTTGGCAACGCCCCCTCCGTGCTGGTGGGCGACTTCCTGTATACACGTGCTTTCCAGCTGATGGTTCGCCTGGCGGACATGGACATTCTGGCGCACATGGCACAGACCACCAACACCATCGCCGAGGGAGAGGTGCTGCAACTGACGCGCGCCGGAAATCCGGACACCACCGAAGCGCAATACCTGGATGTGATCACGCGTAAAACCGCCATTCTGTTCTCCGCCGCCTGTTATGGCGCGGCCACCCTGTCCGACCGGGACGAGCAAACGCGCGCCGCGCTGCAGGCATTCGGCCTCAACCTCGGTATCGCGTTCCAGATGATCGACGATGCCCTGGATTACGACGGCGATCCCGCCACGATGGGCAAGAATGTCGGGGATGACCTGATGGAAGGCAAAGTCACCCTGCCGCTGATACATACGCTGCGCGAGGGTAACGCCACTGAGCAAGACATTGTGCGGGAAGCGATTACCACCAAGAGTACCGCCCGGATCGAGCAGATTGTGACCGCAGTAAAACGCTGTGGAGCGCTCGATTACACGCGTGCGCGAGCCCGGCATTATCACGATCTGGCACTGGAGAATCTCTCACAACTGCCAGACAGCGACGCCCGCACCGCGCTCGTGCGCATGACTGAACTGGCGATCAATCGCGAACACTGATTACGCCTATCGCGGCAACACTCACCCATGCGACAGGTTTGACGCCTTAAGTTTGCGCCAGCAAACCGCACTTCCTATACTGGGCACCCGAACTCTTCCATGCGGAAACCATCAATGACTGCACGCGCACTCCTCTCGGACCTGCCCGCCTACACCGCGCTGAAAGAACATGCCGTAAAGCTCCAGTATGCGTCGCTGGAAGGCCTGTTCAATGCCGACAGCAACCGCGCAGATACCTTCACCGCATCAGCCGCCGGGCTCCACCTGGATTACTCCAAGCACCTTCTGAGTTCGAGCGCACTCGCCTCTCTTCTCGACCTGGCAGAGCAGGCCGGCGTCCAGCACGGCATTGAGGCCCTCTTCACCGGCGCCCATGTCAACAACACGGAAGACCGGCCAGCGCTACATACGCTGCTGCGAGCGTCCAGCGGCGGCGGTCAGGAAGACAGGTTCCTGGAAGTGCAGCGCGCCAGGGAGCGGATGCAGGTTATGGCGCAGAAGCTTTACCGGGGTGAGCACACCGGTTACTCCGGCAAGACGATTACCGATGTGATCAACATCGGGATCGGCGGGTCTGACCTCGGTCCGCGGTTGGTGACGCAGGCGTTGAAGCCGTTCCAGGGCACTGTGCAGTGCCATTATGTCTCCAATGTGGACCCGGCCGACTTACTCGACACCCTGGCAAACCTGGACGCTGCATCGACCGCATTCATCATTTGTTCCAAATCCTTCCGCACTGAAGAAACCCTGGCCAACGGCCTCGCGGCGCGCAACTGGATGCTCAACGCCGGCGCAACAACGGCGCAGTTGGACAAGCACTTCCTGGCCGTCACGACCAACCTGCAGGCCGCCAGGGACTTTGGCATACCCGAGGAAAACTGCCTTCCGATGTGGGACTGGGTGGGCGGGCGATACTCGGTATGGTCTGCGGTCGGATTGAGTTGCGCCATCGCCGTCGGGTGGGATCGCTTCAGTGAGTTTCTCGCAGGCGCGGAGGCGATGGACCAGCATTTTCGCAACAGTGCAGCACACTGTAACCTGCCGCTACTGATGAGCCTGCTGGAGATCTGGTACTGTATTTTTTTCCACGCCAGCAATCATGTCGTGCTGCCCTACGATCACAGTTTGCAGCGCTTCCCGGATTTCTTGCAGCAGTTGACCATGGAGAGCAACGGCAAACGCGTCAGCGCCGACGGCCGGGAACTGGATTACGCCACTGCCCCGGTGCTCTGGGGTTCAGCGGGCACGATGGGGCAGCATTCATTTCACCAGTTGTTACACCAGGGGACGTTATTGTGTCCGGTCGATTTTATCCTGCCCCTGAACACCCACACGAAAGCCGCGCAGCAGCACCGCATCCTGGTGGCCAACTGCCTGGCCCAGAGTCGCACGCTGATGGTGGGGCGCTCCCTGGAAGACGCCACGAACGCGTTGATGAAAAGGGGACTTGATGAAGATAAGGCGGCGACACTGGCGCCTCACCTGGTAATGCCGGGAAATCGCCCGAGCAGTGTTATCACGATGGCGTCACTGGACCCGGGCACGCTGGGTGCACTGCTGGCGCTGTACGAACACCGCACCTACTGCAGCGGCCTGTTGTGGCGGATTAACTCTTTCGATCAATGGGGCGTGGAACTGGGCAAGGAAATCAGCACAGAGATACTGGGACAACTGGCGGGTACAAACGACGGCAGCACCATGGACGCCGCTACCGATCGCCTGATAAAACTCTGGAAAGACGCGCAGCGCTAGCACTCGCTGCATTGCGCATCAGCCCGGCATCAGGCGTCGATCAGGGCCAGCAACTCCGCCGTTTTGCTTTCCATCAGCGCATGATCGGCGCGGCTTTCCACATTGAGCCGCACCACTGGCTCGGTATTGGACATCCGCAGGTTAAAACGCCAGTCACCCATGGACATACTCAAGCCGTCGACGCGCTCGACCGATTCGGCATCTGCGGCGTAGGCGCCCTCTATTTTTGCCAGGACACTCGCCGGATCAGCTATCGTGCGATTGATTTCGCCACTGCAGGGAAAGGCCGCCATGCGCTCAGCCACCAGTGTTGAGAGCGGCTGTCCGCTCTGGCATATCAGGCCTGTTACCAGCAACCAGGGGATCATGCCGCTGTCGCAATAGGCGAAATCACGAAAGTAGTGATGTGCACTCATCTCACCGCCATACACCGCATTTTCCAGCCGCATGCGCTCCTTGATGAACGCGTGCCCGGTTTTACTCTGTACTGCCTCGCCACCCTGAGACGTGACAATATCTATGGTGTTCCAGGTCAATCGCGGGTCGTGCACGATGCGGGCCGGGCCGTGTTTCTTGAGGAAGGCTTCCGCCAGCAGGCCGACGACATAATAGCCCTCGATGAACTCGCCGTGCTCGTCGAAGAAAAAGCAGCGGTCAAAATCACCGTCCCACCCCAGACCGAGATCGGCGCCATGCTTGCGCACAGCCTCTATCGCCGCCGTTCGATTCTCCGGCAACAGCGGGTTGGGCACACCATTGGGAAAGTTGCCATCGGCTTCGTGATGTAGCTTGATGAATTCAAACGGCAGGTGTGGTTCCAACAGGTCCACCACACGTCCGGCGCCACCATTGCCGGCATCGACGACAATTTTCAGCGGTTTCAAACTCGCGACATCGACATAGGACAGCAGGTGCAGCACATAGGCCTCGGACGTATCCAACGCGTACAATTTGCCCGGCTGCTTTGCAGCGGTAAACTCGTTGCGCTCCGCCAGTGCCTTGATGTCGAACAGGCCCGTATCGCCGGATATCGGCCGCGACTCCTCGCGCACGAATTTCATGCCGTTGTAATCCTTGGGATTATGGCTGGCCGTGACCGCGATACCGCCGTCCATGCCGGCATGAGAAGTGGCAAAGTAAATTTCCTCGGTGCCACACAGCCCAATATCGTAAACGTCGACTCCCTGCTCCAGTAAACCCTCGGTCAGCGCGGCCTTGATGGCTTCACTGGTCAGCCGGATATCGTGTCCCACAACAACCTGCCGCGGCTTGACAACCTCCGCGAAGGCGCGACCAATCCGCCTGGCGATCTCCTCATTGAGTTGATCCGGTACGCGTCCGCGCACATCGTAGGCTTTGAAACAGGTGATTTCTTGCACTGGGCGTTCTCTCAACTTTTCTGGTAGTAGTTTTCGTACACGAAATTCGTCGCTTCCACAAAGCCGGGCACGCTGCCGCAATCAAAGCGCCGACCCTGGAATTTGTACGCAATGACACAACCCTTTTTCGCCTGTGTTTGCAGTGCGTCAGTGAGTTGGATCTCTCCGTTGGCACCCGGGCCTGTCTCGCGCAGGATGTCGAAAATATCGGGCGTCAGGATATAGCGCCCGATAATCGCCAGGTTTGACGGTGCGTCCTGGGGCTGGGGTTTTTCCACCATTTCCTCGACGCTGTAGATACCGTCCTTCATGCTCTTGCCGCCAATGACCCCGTACTTGTGGGTTTCATCCGCCGGGACTTCCTGGATGGCGACGATGGAACAGCGAAACTGCTTGTACAACTCAGCCATCTGGGCGAGCACACCCGGGCCGTCATTCACACAGAGATCGTCTGACAGGAGGACACCGAAGGGTTCGTTGCCGATGAGTGCTTCGCCGGTGAGAATGGCATGGCCCAGCCCCTTCATCTCCCGCTGCCGTACTGTGGTGAACACGCCCTTATCCAATACATTGCGAATGCTGGCAAGCGCTGCCTCCTTGCCGGTGCCTGAAATCTGGTGTTCCAGTTCGTAACTGATATCGAAGTGATCGGCGATCGCGCGTTTGCCGCGACCAGTGACCATCGCGCAGGTCGTCATGCCGGCAGCGATAGCCTCCTCCACGCCGTACTGCACCAGCGGCTTATTGACCACCGGCAGCATTTCCTTGGGCATGCTTTTGGTAGCGGGCAGAAACCGGGTGCCATAGCCGGCCACCGGGAAAAGACATTTTTTAATCAAGGCAATAACTCCCCATACCGCGTTGTCTTCACTTATTGCGGCCGTATACATCCTCAAAGCGCACAATGTCATCCTCGCCCAAATAGGCTCCGGACTGCACTTCGATGATTTCCAATGGAATATGCCCGGGGTTTGCCAGCCGGTGTTTATGCCCCAGCGGGATGTAGGTTGATTCATCTTCTGCCAGCATAAACACCTTATCCTCACAGGTCACTTCCGCAGTGCCTTTGACGACAATCCAGTGTTCTGCGCGGTGGTGATGCATCTGCAGTGACAGCCTCTGCCCCGGTCCCACAACAATACGTTTTACCTGGAACCGTTCCGAGGATACCAAAGATTCGTAGGATCCCCAGGGCCGATCGACACGCCGGTGCAGCGACGCTTCTGTGCGCTGCTGTGTCTTGAGCAGGTTAACAATTCTTTTTACATCCTGAACTTTCTCACGGTCTGCAACAAGGATCGCGTCGGTCGTTTCCACCACCACGAGATTATTCACGCCGGTTGCTGCTATCAGGCGCGAATCACTGCGGAAATAGCTGCCGCTGCAATTATCGGCTATGACATCGCCGCGAAAGACATTCCCCTCGGCGTCGCGCTCCGAAACCTCCCACAATGCCGACCACGCCCCCACATCGCTCCAGCCACAATCGAGCGACACTACGCCGCCGACGCTGGTTTTTTCCATCACAGCGTAGTCGATGCTGTCACTCGGGCAGCGCAGGAACGCATCGGATTCCGGGCGAACAAAAACCGTATCGACCGTGGCAGCGTCCATCGCCTCCTGGCAACAGCTGAGAATTTCAGGGGCTAATTTGCCCAACTCGTCCAGGAAACTTTGCGCGCGCAGGAGAAACATACCGCTGTTCCAGAGATAGCCGCCGCTTTCCAGGTAACCCTGCGCAGCAGTCGCGTCCGGCTTTTCAACAAATCGCTCGAGTTCAAATAGATCGTCCGCAAGGGCCGAACCGCATTTGATATAGCCGTACCCCGTCTCGGGAGACGTTGGAACGACACCAAATGTCATCAGCCGCCCCTGATTGGCCACCGGCATTGCCTTACTCACTGCCGAGACAAACGCATCGACATCCTTGATCAGGTGATCGGCGGGCAATACCAGCAAAATCGCTTCCGGGTCGGTTTTGAGCGCGTGCAGTGCTGCCAGCGCTACCGCCGGCGCGGTATTGCGACCCTGCGGCTCAAGAATCAGGGCACCCGACGCCACGTCCAGTTGCCGCAATTGCTCGGCCACCATAAAACGGTGATCTTCATTGCACACCACCAGTGGCGCTGCCGCCTCGAGGCCGACGGTGCGTCGCAATGTCTCCTGCAACATGGTGATTTCGCCGACCAGGGGCAGGAACTGTTTCGGATGGGTCTCCCGGGAGACCGGCCAGAGCCTGCTGCCGACGCCTCCGGAAAGAAGTACTGGTGTTAACATCTGGTTCCCCTGTTGCACGCCAAAATTGTTTGATTTGTTAGTGTTGTGCACCGCTCCACGGCGGGTGCATGCAGCCTGTGCATGGTATCCGAAGGCACTATTTTTGGCCAGCAAAAGGCCTTTTCAGTAGCCTCAAACGTGAGACGGTGCACTATTCCCATGGAAATCTGGCCCGAAACCCATCCGGAGTCCACGGCCTGCAATTTGGTTCAAACCACTGGACTTGTGAAACGCAGCAATTAAAATGGTGCGCTTGACCGTCTCCCCTTGCAGTCTCGGCCTCGCAGCCAAAAATATCCCGAGACAAGAAGCCTGGCGCATGCAGCGCCCGAATCCAACGCCTACTGGAAACTTTATGATCGCGAAAAGCACTTACTCCAAGGATGACCTGATTGCATGCGGCAACGGTGAGCTCTTCGGTCCTGGCAATGCCCAACTACCCACTGACAACATGCTGATGATCGACCGAATTGCCCATATAAGTTCCGACGGCAACGATTATGGACAAAATGAGAAAATCGCGTAACTGGATATCAATCCCGATCTCTGGTTTTTCCAGTGCCACTTCCCCGGCGACCCGGTTATGCCCGGCTGCCTGGGCCTTGACGCCATGTGGCAACTCGTGGGATTTTTCCTGGGGTGGCGGGGAAATCCGGGGCGCGGGCGCGCACTGGGATGCGGTGAGGTAAAATTCAGCGGCCAGATACTGCCAAGCGCCACCAAAATAGTCTATAACATCAACATCAGGCGCGTCATCGAGCGCAAACTGATCATGGGAATGGCCGATGGCAGTCTTTCGGTAGACGGCAAAGAGATTTATACCGCAAAAGACTTGAGAGTCGGCCTCTTCAAATCAACGGAGTCTTTCTAGCCCTATGGGAAAAAGAGTAGTCATCACAGGACTGGGTATTGTCTCTTGCCTGGGTAACGACGCGGACAGCGTCTCTGAGTCCCTTTTTGAAGGTCGCTCAGGCATCAGCCTGAACCAGGAACAGATTGATATCGGTATGCGATCGCACGTGTCCGGGGCGCCGGATATCGATATCGCCGCGCACATCGATCGCAAACAGTTGCGCTTCATGGGTGATGCGGCGGCCTATGCCTACATCGCAATGCAGCAGGCGATTGATGATGCCGGCCTGACGCCAGACGTTATCTCCAACGTACGCACCGGGATAATCGCCGGCTCTGGCGGCGCTTCTTCCTCAAACCAGGTAGAGGCGTCCGACATATTGCGTGAGCGGGGCCTGCGTCGTGTCGGACCCTACAGGGTCACCCAGACAATGGGCAGCACTGTCTCGGCCTGTCTCGCCACGCCGTTTAAAATAAAGGGCGTGAATTATTCCATTTCGTCGGCCTGCTCAACCAGCGCGCACTGTATCGGCAACGCCATGGAACAGATCCAGCTGGGTAAGCAGGATCTGGTTTTCGCCGGCGGCGGTGAAGAGTTGCACTGGACACTCAGCTGCCTGTTCGATGCGATGGGCGCACTGTCGACAAAATACAACGACACGCCGGCAAAAGCCTCGCGCGCCTATGACGCCAACCGCGACGGTTTCGTTATAGCCGGTGGTGGCGGCATGCTGGTCGTGGAGGAACTGGAGCACGCGAAAGCCCGGGGTGCAAAAATCTACGCTGAGCTGGTTGGCTACGGCGCCACGTCTGACGGATACGACATGGTCGCGCCATCCGGTGAGGGAGCTGTGCGTTGCATGCAACAGGCGCTCAGCACTGTCGATGGCCCGGTGGATTACATTAACGCACACGGCACCAGCACCCCCGCGGGCGACATCCAGGAATTGAAGGCCGTTCGCACCGTTTACGAGGGGCAGGCGACTATTCCGGTGATCGGCTCGACCAAATCCCTGTCCGGGCATTCACTGGGCGCAGCCGGCGTGCAGGAGGCCATTTACTCCCTGCTGATGCAGCAGCGCAACTTCATTGCCGCCTCGGCCAATATCGAAGAGCTGGATCCCGAGGCCGCCGGGCTACCCATTGCCATCACCCGCCACGACAACGTCGACCTGCAGCGGGTCATGTCCAACAGCTTTGGTTTTGGTGGCACTAACGCGTCGCTGGTTTTCCAGAAATATACCGACTGAAGCGCGACGCGTCGTTGCGAGGCTTTATCCGCGAATTGCCAGATCCAGCAGCATAACCTCCACCGTATCGCCCGGCTCCACTGTGGCGCCAACCGGAATGATTGCCAGCGCGTTGCTGTGACTCACCGAGCTGAGCACACCGGAGCTCTGGTTGGCGTACCGACGGGCCTGCAGGCCCTGGGGCGTGTTCTCCAGTGTAACCCGCAGGTAGTCCTGGCGTGTGCCAGGCCTTGCGACGGAAAAAGCCGCTCGGGCCTGCAGGCGCAGTGGTTCTGACTCGGCAACACCCTGCATCTTTAACAGGAAAGGCCTGGCGACCAGGCAGAAAGTAACGAATACGGAAGTCGGGTTGCCCGGCAGACCGATAAATGGCGTTTCGCCGATACTGCCGAAAGCCAGCGGCTTACCCGGCTTTATCGCGAGTTTCCAGAGGTCCAGCCGACCGAGCCGCTCGACCTGGGCCCGAACGTGATCTTCCTCCCCCACAGAAACGCCACCCGTGGTAATGACGCAGTCCGCGCGCGCGGCGGCATCCAGCAGGGCCTCTGCGGTCGCCTGCGGCGTGTCTGCAACGATGCCGCAGTCAACAAATCCCAGATTGAGGACACGCAGCAATCCCGCCAGCGTATAGCGATTGGAGTTATAAATGGCGCCATCCGCGGGCTCATCGCTGCCGGGCTCAACCAGTTCGTCGCCCGTTGACAGGACGGCCACCCGCAACGGGCGATAGACACGCGCGGTACTGCAACCAATGGACGCCAGCAAGCCCAGATCCTGCGGGCGCAGTACGCGGCCAGCCGCCAGGACTGTTTCACCGGCGGCAATATCCTGGCCACGCGGGCGAATGTTCTGCCCAACCGTGACAACACCCGACACCGTGACGTTTCCAGCCGACTCCGTACAGTCTTCCTGCATCACCACGGCGTCCGCACCCGGTGGAATCGGCGCGCCGGTAAAAATTCTCGCGGCAGTGCCGACACCCAGGGCGGTGCCGACAGTACCGGCGGGAATACGCTGGCTCACGGGCAGGGCCTGGTGGGCCTCATGTGCGCGCAACGCATAGCCGTCCATCGCGCTGTTGTCCAGGGGCGGCACATCCAGCGGAGATATAACATCGCTCGCCAACACCAGGCCCAGCGCCTCCAACAGGGGCAGCTCAATGACGTCGGACACCGGGCGAACAAGCGCAAGAACCCGCGCTACGGCCTCCGCAACCGGCAGCAGAGGACTCACTCGTTCGCTTCCCTGACCCCGAGTACGCCGACAAAATTACAGGGCCGGTGACGGCTGTCCAACTGTTCGCGGATTATGCCGTTCCAGGCGGTCTTGCAGGCACCCGTGGAGCCCGGCATACAGAAGATAACGGTATCGTTCGCAAACCCTGCCACCGCGCGAGACTGGATGGTGGAGGAGCCGATCTCGCTGAACGAGAGCGCGCGAAACACCTCACCAAAACCATCGACCTCTTTGTCAAACAGGGGCAGAACGGCCTCGGGGGTAGAATCCCGCCCGGAAAAACCCGTGCCCCCGGTGATGAGTACCGCGTTGATTTTCGCATCCGCTATCCACGCAGACAGCGTAGCGCGTATCTGGTAAATATCGTCACGGACAATCACCCTGGCAGCGGTGTGATGCCCCTCCTCTTGCAGCGCCTGTGCCAGGTAGTCGCCGGAGGTATCATTTTCACGCGTGCGGGTATCAGACACCGTTAACACGGCGATCGACAAGTGCCCCATATCGCCGTCCACATTAGCCATGTCGGGCCTCCTCTTGTTGTTCGTAATAATGCTTCACCAGATCACCGATCGCGCTGCGCCAGGGTACCTGCCTGATGGCAAACGTATTGCGAATCTTGCTGCAGTTGAGCGTCCTGCTCAGCGGCGGCAAGCCCTCTGGCTCGCGCTCCAGTTGCACCGCTGACGAGCTGAACTCGGAAAACTGCGAGGCCGCCGCCAGCAGGGCCTCCGCAAACTCGTAATAGGTCGCCGTATCTGAACTGCCGTAATTGTAGATACCCCAGGGCTCCAGCCCAGTGCCCAACTGGTCCAGGATGGCCAGTATGACCCTCGCGCCATCATCGGCAGCCACCGGGCAACCGCGCAGGTTGTTGTCCAGGATGAGGCTGTCACCCTCGCGCAGGGGCCCCAGCATCTGCGTAATGAGGTTCGATCCCTCGTACGAGAATATCGGGCCAAAACGCAGGATCAGATGACGGGCGCAGGCTTCAGCAACCGTGTGCTCCGCGCGCGCCAACAGTTCTCCCACGTTCTCCTCGTTATCCGGCGGATCCTGCTCAACATAGGGGCGATGCAACTGGCCGGAGAACACCCTGGAACTGGAGACATAAAGATACGCAGTACTGGTCCGCTGGCAGCTCTTGGCCACCCAGTGACAGCGCTGCAAATCGAGTTCCTGGATCTGGATACCGCCATCACCGGCCGCTTCGATACGCACGTCTACCACGATATCGCTCTTGGCCCGGGAGACGCTCTTCTTCGCCTGCCGCTCGCTTTTCCAGCGACAGGCCGATCGGCTCATCGGTACTAATTCATGGCGCCCCTGCAGCGCCTGGCGCTGCAACAGCGCCATCCCCAGAGGCGTATCGGATCCCAATATGAGTACGCGCACCTTAGCCGTTCCACCCACTCAACCCTATTGGCCTGATACCTGGCAAATACGCGTCAGAACGGGATGTCATCATCGAAGTTGCTGTAATCGGTAGCGGGGGCACCACCGCCCTGCGGCTGGGACGCACCCCCAGAACGCGGTCCACTGGACTGCGGCGCTCGCTGTTGCTCGCCGTAGCCTGACTGGCTGTAGCTTGATTGACCGTCACCACCCTGGCCGGCGCCACGGCTGTCGAGCATCTGCATTTCATTGGCCACGATCTCAGTGGTATAGCGATCCTGGCCCTCCTTATCCTGCCATTTTTGCGTGCGTATGCTGCCCTCCACATACACTTTGGAGCCCTTGCGCAAATACTCCCCGGCGATCTCCGCGAGACGATTGAAAAACACCACACGATGCCACTCTGTCCGCTCCTGCGGTTGCCCGGTCTGCTTGTCTTTCCACGTTTCTCCGGTGGCGACGGAGATCGTCGTGACAGCTGTGCCGTTCGCCGTGTGGCGGACTTCCGGATCATTGCCCAGGTTACCTACCAGGATGACTTTGTTAATGCCCCGTGCGGCCATAAACTTTCCTCATTAATTCTGCATATTCAGTACGGATTTGGGATCGACTATAGCAATCCACTCTTGTAATTGCGACAACATCACCCGCCATTGTCCATCAAATCAGCTTTCGGGGAGGCACGAACCGGCGCGGATACTCTGCGCCCCGTCGGCCCTAAATGCCCGGCACCGGGCTGGGGCTGCCTTTTTTCCCGCCCAACGGGACTGGCGCACGCAAGACCAGTAGCCACCAGGCGGCCGCGAGCAGCAGGCACACGCCAGTCAGCGCGTATTCCCCCATATATTGCAGCAACCAGCCGCCACCTGCACCGCCGGCGAAGGCGCCCATAAACTGGAAGGTGGAATACACACCCATTGCCGTTCCCTTGCCACCGGCGGAGACCGATTTGCTGAGCAGCGAGGGCAGTGTTGCCTCAAGGTAATTGAAACCCACGAAGAACAGCCACAAGCCGCCGTAGAACAGCAGAGCGCTAGAGGTGAAATCGAGCATTGCTATCGCGGCGAATACCAGCGCAATACCCAGCAGGAACGTTTGCTGCAGGCGCCCGCCTCGCTCCGCCATGATCATCAGTGGCACCATGCCCACCAGAGACAACACCAGTACCGGCAGATACACCATCCAGTGATGCTCCCGATCGACACCCATAGACTGCTCCAGCAAGCGCGGCACAACCAGGAAACTGGCGGTCAGGATGAAATGCAATACGAACACGCCAAAGTTGAGCCGCAACAGCACCCGATCCCCGAGACTGCGCCGCATCAGGCCCAGCCTGGGGCTGGCTCCACCAACCTCACTGCCCTCACTGCCCCCGGCGCCGATATCGGGCGGGGACGGCACCAGCAGTACAAGGATCGCGATCCCGATGAACGCCAGTGCCGCGGTAAACCAGAAGACAAGAGGCAGGCCCCCGAATGACGCCACAACCGGGCCGACAACCAGGGCCACCGCAAAAGACAGCCCGATGCTCATCCCCACGGCGGCCATCGCCTTGGTACGCTGCTCCTCACGCGTCAGGTCTGCAACCAGCGCCAGGACGGTACTGGCAATTGCACCCGCACCCTGCAGGGTGCGCCCCAGGATAATGCCCCACATACTGTCTGCCAGGGCTGCGATGACGCTGCCGAGTGCGAACATGAGCAGACCTGCAATGATAACGGGCTTGCGGCCGATCTGGTCAGAGAGCCAGCCCAGCGGAATCTGGAGCAGCGCCTGGGTCAGGCCATAAGTCCCGAGCGCCAGCCCGATCAGGGCGGGGGTTGATCCGGGCAGGTCCGCTGCATAGAGGGCCAGCAGCGGCAGTACCATGAACAGGCCCAGCATTCGAAAGCAGTACAGGAGCGCCAGCGAAGCTACGGAGCGGCGCTCCTGCGCTGTCATGGGATGTTCAGTAATCACTGCGGGTTATTCACCGGGAAGACGCTGGAAAAACAGCTGACAATAGTACCAGTTCCACCACGCCGGGGACACCACACAACCCCGCCAGATGAAATAAAAAGCCCGGTTTTTGCCACGCCGCCGGCTAAGGGCATATACTGTTCGGTTTCGGTTTCGGCACAGCGACAGAGGTCAAATGGATACCATCCAGATACGCGGGGCTCGCACCCACAATCTCAAAAATATCGATCTCGATATCCCCCGGGACAAACTGGTGGTGATCACCGGCCTCTCGGGCTCGGGCAAATCCTCGCTTGCGTTTGACACGCTCTACGCCGAGGGGCAACGCCGCTACGTGGAGTCCCTGTCGACCTACGCCAGGCAGTTTCTCTCCCTGATGGAGAAGCCGGATACGGACCATATTGAGGGGCTGTCGCCCGCCATTTCCATCGAGCAGAAATCCACCTCACACAACCCCCGCTCCACGGTGGGCACGATTACCGAGATCTACGATTACCTGCGTCTGCTCTACGCGCGCGTGGGAGAACCTCGCTGCCCCGAGCACGGATTGAACCTGCAGGCTCAAACCGTCAGCCAGATGGTGGATGCGGTGCTGGCCCTGCCGGAAGATACGAAACTCATGCTGCTGGCGACGGTAGTGCGCGACCGCAAGGGGGAACACCTGCATGTGCTGGAGGAACTGCGAGCCAGCGGTTTTGTTCGCGCGCGCATCGACGGCATCATAACGGACCTCGACGACGCCCCCGCGCTGGACAAAAAGAAGAAACATCGCATTGAGGTGGTTGTCGACCGCTTCAAAGTGCGCAAGGACCTCGGTGTCCGGCTGGCGGAGTCGTTTGAGACCGCCCTGGCGCTGACTGACGGCCAGGCATCCATCAGCTACATGGAAGAAAAGGGCAAGGAGATGAGCTTTTCTGCCCGCTTTGCCTGTCCCGAGTGCGGACACAGCATTGATGAACTGGAACCCCGGATGTTTTCTTTCAACAATCCTGCGGGTGCCTGCAGCGGGTGCGACGGCCTGGGCGTAAAGCAATTTTTTGACGAGGAACGGCTGATCCTGTTCCCGGAGTCGAGCCTGGCAGAAGGCGCCATTCGCGGCTGGGATAGGCGGAATGTCTATTACTTCCATATGCTGACCTCACTGGCAGAGCACTACGGCTTCGACATCGATACACCTTTTGACCAGCTGAGCAAAAAGCACAGGCAAGTCATCCTGCACGGGAGCGGCAAGCAGGAAATCGCCTTCTCCTACATCAATGACCGAGGGGATGTCTTCAAACGCACACACGTCTTTGAAGGCATTCTTCCCAATTTGGAGCGCCGCTATCGCGACACCGAGTCACAATCTGTCCGCGAGGATCTGTCCAAATATCTGGCCACCCAACCCTGCCCGGATTGTGAAGGAACCCGACTGCGCCTCGACGCACGCCACGTATTCGTTGACGGTTACAATCTCCCCAGCATCACCGCCATGCCCGTCGGCGAGGCGGAAGCCTATTTCAACCAACTGAAACTGAAAGGCCGGCTCGGTGAAATCGCCGACAAGATACTCAAGGAGCTGCGCGCCCGCTATCGCTTCCTGGTCGATGTGGGCCTGAACTACCTCTCCCTGAATCGCAGCGCCGAAACACTCTCCGGTGGAGAGGCGCAGCGCATCCGCCTGGCATCGCAGATCGGCGCGGGCCTCGTGGGCGTGATGTATATTCTCGACGAGCCCTCCATCGGCCTGCACCAACGCGACAATGAACGCCTGCTGGCGACGCTCACGCACCTGAGGGACATGGGGAATACAGTGCTGGTGGTGGAACACGACGAGGACGCCATCCGCAACGCCGACCACATCATTGATATAGGGCCCGGCGCCGGGATCCACGGCGGGCAAGTGGTCGCGTCCGGCACGCTGGAAGACATCCTGAACTCTGAACAATCACTCACTGGCGCCTATCTCTCCGGCGCGCGTGAAATCGGCATTCCAAAGCGGCGTACCAAGCCCGATGCGCGGCAGCAACTGGTCCTGACCGGAGCGACCGGCAACAACCTGCAGTCAGTCACCCTGGAAATCCCGCTGGGATTGCTAACCTGCATCACAGGGGTTTCCGGTTCGGGAAAATCCTCCCTGATCAACAGCACACTCTACCCCATCGCAGCCACAGAGCTGAACGGCGCTACCACTCTCACACCCGCGCCGTTTGAGTCCATCACCGGCATGGACAAGATCGACAAATGTATCGACATCGACCAGAGCCCGATCGGGCGCACACCGCGCTCTAATCCCGCCACCTATACCGGTATCTTTACGCCCGTACGCGAGCTGTTCGCAGGCACACAGGAGGCCCGCTCAAGGGGCTACAAGCCCGGCCGTTTCAGCTTCAACGTGAAGGGGGGACGCTGCGAAGCCTGCCAGGGCGACGGCGTCACCAAGGTGCAAATGCATTTCCTTCCCGATATCTATGTCGCCTGCGATATCTGCAAGGGAAGACGCTACAACCGCGAAACACTGGACGTTCGCTACAAGGGCAAGAATATTCATGAAGTGCTGGAGATGACCGTGGAGGACGCGCTGCCGTTTTTTGAACCCGTCACCTCTATCGCGCGGAAACTGCAGACCCTCGTGGACGTCGGCCTCTCCTACATTCGTCTGGGGCAGGCCGCCACCACGCTGTCCGGCGGTGAGGCCCAACGGGTCAAACTGTCGCGGGAACTGTCAAAACGGGACACCGGCAAGACACTGTACATTCTGGATGAGCCGACTACAGGCCTGCACTTCGAGGACATCAAACAGTTACTGGAAGTGCTGCACCGACTGCGCGATCACGGCAACACTGTCGTGATCATCGAACACAACCTGGATGTGATCAAAACCGCTGACTGGATCGTGGATCTGGGGCCCGAGGGCGGCAGTGGCGGTGGCCAGATTATCGCCAAAGGTACACCCGAGGACGTGGCGAAGACCAAGGGCTCCTATACGGGGCAGTTTCTTGCACCGGTGCTGAAAAAGCAGAATCGACGCAAGGCGGCTTGAATCGAGGTAGTGAGTCTGTGCTAATTTTGTTGCGCACTTAGAAGGCTTGCGTTTCTGGCGGGACCGTGTGGCACCGGCGCTGTACTTCTCTATGGGCATGCGTGCAGGGGGTTCGTCGTAGACCCGGCTCATGCCCCGGCAGGCTTTTCAGTCGCTCCACGTGATTCGCTTTGTGAAAAGCCTGCCGGGGCACGAGCCCTACATCGCGATGCTTCGGGACGTTATTTACGATGCTTCAGGTTGCGGGTTCGCGCGTAGCAAGGTTTTCTGATCTAGATCGATGGTATGAGCTGAGGGTGTGGGTAGGAATGTGTCTCTCACCAAGCGAATCACGTGGAGCGACTGAGAGACACATTGCTACCCGCACCCGGCCGGCGTAGCAACTACCCAAAAACAAAGTGACAAAACCTACCCAAAGCTTCGGGCTCCAGCTTGACCATCAACGTTCCCAAGATAATGTGTTCCCAGACGGGCACTAAACTAACGAAAATCGAAACTAGAGAAACCAGAGGGGAGGAGAGACCCCCGACGACGCCGGGGGCTGTATTGCGAGCTGCGCTAGGCGCAGCGATTAATCCTCGTCGTCCGCCTCGACCTCAGGCTGGGGACGATCAACCAGTTCCACGTAGGCCATGGGTGCCTTGTCGCCGGTTCGGAAGCCGCACTTGAGAATACGGATATAACCACCCGGGCGCTCCTGATAGCGTGGGCCCAGTTCGTTGAACAGCTTGCCGACAGCCGCGTTATCACGCGTGCGATCGAACGCCAGGCGGCGATTGGCAACGCTGTCTTTTTTGGCCAATGTGATCAACGGCTCAGCGTAGCTGCGCAGTTCCTTCGCTTTGGGCAAAGTTGTCTTGATCAGCTCGTGCTCTACCAGAGAGACAGCCATGTTGCGAAACATCGCTTTACGGTGTGAGCTGTTGCGATTCAGTTGACGTCCACTGTGACGATGACGCATTTTTGCTTTCCTATTCTACTGTGCTATGTCTGCTGTCTATTGACCGGATCCGCTTACGCGCTCAAAACCCGATCATCGTTTTTCAGGCTGGCTGGCGGCCAGTTGTCCAGTCGCATACCCAGCGACAGGCCGCGAGAGGCCAGCACATCCTTGATCTCGGTGAGTGACTTCTTACCCAGGTTAGGGGTCTTAAGCAGCTCGACCTCAGTGCGCTGCACCAGATCACCAATGTAGTAAATATTCTCTGCCTTGAGGCAGTTAGCGGAGCGTACTGTCAACTCCAGGTCATCGACGGGGCGCAGCAGGATAGGATCGACTTCGTCCTCTTCCACCACAGACTCCGACTCCGACTCGCTTTCCAGATCAACAAATACGGCCAGCTGCTGCTGCAGAATCGTGGCTGCGCGGCGAATCGCTTCTTCCGGATCAATGGTGCCATTGGTTTCCAGATCCAGTACCAACTTGTCCAAATCCGTACGCTGTTCAACACGGGCTGCTTCAACAACATAGGAAACCCGGTACACCGGTGAAAAGGAGGCGTCCAGTTGCAGGCGGCCGATCGAACGCGTTTCGTCTTCGGGGTTAACGCGGGAATCAGCAGGTGAGTAGCCGCGACCCAGCGCGACCGTCAGTCGCATATTGATCTCTGCACCCTCGTTCAGGTGACAGATAACATGGTCAGGGTTGCGAATCTCGATATCGTGATCCACCTGAATGTCACCAGCCGTGACCAGGCCGGGACCCTTCTTGCTCAGGGTCACTTCAGCTTCTTCCTTGCCGCTCATGACCAGCGCAACACCCTTCAGGTTTAGAAGGATTTCGATGACATCTTCCTGAACACCTTCGATCGCACTGTACTCGTGCAATACGCCATCAATTTCCGCTTCTGTGATAGCACAACCGGGCATGGAAGAAAGCAAAATACGTCGCAGCGCATTACCCAGAGTGTGGCCAAAGCCACGCTCGAGTGGCTCCAGAGTGACCTGGGAGCGCGTGCTGTTCTTTTCATCAACATTGATTACGCGGGGCGTTAGAAATTCGTTAACTGCACTCTGCATTGGGGCACCTGTCTTTTAAGTTGATCCTTGGTGGATTACTTGGAGTAAAGTTCGACGATCAAGTTCTCGTTTATCTCGGAGGACAGATCCTGACGATCCGGCACTGCCTTGAATACTCCTTCCAACTTCTCATTGTTGACGTCTATCCACTCGGAGTCGCCACGGTGGGAAGCCAACGCAAGAGCAGACTGCACACGCAGCTGTTTCTTGGCTTTTTCGCGCAGGGAAATCACATCACCTGCCTTCACCTGGTATGAGGGGATATTCACAACGGCGCCGTTTACCATAATGGACTTATGGGAAACCAATTGGCGCGATTCCGAACGGGTGGAACCAAAGCCTATACGGTAAACCACGTTGTCCAGCCGGCTTTCCAGAAGTTGCAGCAGGTTCTCACCCGTTGCGCCCTTCAGGCGGGCTGCCTCTTTGTAATAGTTGCGGAACTGCTTTTCCAGCACGCCATAGATACGGCGTACTTTCTGCTTTTCACGCAGCTGCACACCATAGTCGGACAGGCGGCCTCTGCGAGCACCGTGTTGACCGGGAATTGCTTCTGCCTTGCACTTGCTTTCCAACGAGCGAACCCCGCTTTTCAGGAACAGGTCAGTTCCTTCACGACGGGAGAGTTTGCACTTGGGTCCAATATATCGAGCCATGTCAATTCTATCCTGTGAGCGTTATACGCGACGTTTCTTGGGTGGACGGCAACCGTTATGCGGTATCGGCGTGACGTCAGTAATATTGCTGATCTTGTAACCGCAGGAATTCAGGGCGCGAACGGCCGACTCGCGGCCAGGACCAGGACCTTTTACCTGTACATCAAGGTTTTTCAGCCCGTATTCCTTTGCGGCTTCCCCAGCTCGCTCTGCTGCTACCTGCGCAGCGAACGGGGTGCTTTTACGTGAACCGCGGAAGCCTGAGCCACCGGAAGTTGCCCAGCTCAGGGTGTTACCCTGTCGGTCGGTAATCGTAATAATGGTGTTGTTGAAGGATGCGTGGATATGTGCAATACCGTCGACAACTGTCTTGGTGATTTTCTTTCGAGTGCTCTTTGCACCTGGCTTGGCCATACTTGTTTTCCTGATTTAATATCAACACTGCACTTCGGTGCAGCTACACTAAAAAGGACTCGCTGAATCCGGTGATTACTTGCGAATCGGCTTGCGCGGCCCCTTACGGGTACGTGCATTGGTCTTTGTTCTCTGACCGCGCAGAGGCAAACCCCTGCGGTGACGCAGGCCGCGATTGCAACCCAGGTCCATCAAACGCTTGATATTCATGGAGAGTTCGCGACGCAAGTCGCCCTCCACCATCATTTCGCCTACTCGGGTACGAAGTGCGTCCATTTCCTGTTCAGTCAACTCACTGATCTTGACTGCTTCGCCAACGCCGGTGTCTGCACAAAGGCGACGGGCCTGGCTGCGACCTACACCGTAAATATATGTCAATGCGATAACAGTATGCTTGTTATCTGGTATGTTGACGCCGGCAATACGAGCCATTCAACTCTCTCCAATCATGTGTCGTCGCTGGTAGCTAGGACCCTGTACAAACCCCATACGTCACTCTGGACGCAGGCTGGGGCCGCACAAAAGGCGCAGCAGTCTAGCGATATCGTTAGTAAAAATCAACCATTAACGGCTGACCTTAGCCTTGGCGCTGTTTGTGTCGTGGATCTGTTTTACAGATAACCCTGACAACTCCCTTACGCCTTACTATCTTGCAGTTTCTGCAAATTGTCTTTACTGATGCACGTACTTTCATAACACCTACTCCTACTTGGGCAACCCGGGCCTGACTATCGGACTCGCCCGGCTCCACCATAATTCTTCAAGTTTGCCTTTTTCATCACTGAGTCATACTGGTGTGACATCAAGTGACTCTGTACCTGAGCCATGAAATCCATCACCACGACCACCACAATCAGCAATGAGGTTCCGCCCAGGTAGAAGGGCACATTCCACATGACAACCAGAAACTGGGGCATGAGGCAGACCAGCGCGATATATGCGGCGCCAAATACCGTCAAACGGGTCAGTACCCCATCGATGTAATCGGCGGTCTTCTCTCCCGGCCGTATGCCAGGCACAAATGCCCCTGATCGCTTCAGGTTGTCCGCCACTTCCACCGGGTTGAACATCAACGCCGTATAAAAGAAGCAGAAAAATACAATAAACACAGTAAACAACAGGATATTCAACGGTTGGCCTGGCCCGATCGCCACCGCCAGATCCTGCAACCAGTCGGCCGAGCCACTGGAACCGAACCACTGCGCAATCGAGGCAGGGAACAGCAGTATACTGCTGGCGAAAATAGCGGGAATAACGCCGGCCATATTCACCTTGAGGGGCAAATGGGAGCTCTGGGCCTGGTACATTTTTCGACCCTGCTGCCGCTTGGCGTAGTTCACCGTGATGCGACGCTGGCCGCGCTCGATGAATACGATCATCGCTATCACTGCAATCGCCAGTGTCAGGATAAACAGCAGGATCAGGATATTGAGTTCACCCTGTCTCGCCTGCTCCAAAGACTGCCCAATTGCAGCGGGCAGACCTGCCACAATACCGGCGAAGATGAGCAACGATATACCGTTACCCACGCCCTTCTCTGTAATCTGCTCGCCCAGCCACATCATAAACACGGCGCCGGTGACCAAAGATGTGATGGCGATAACGTAAAAGACAATCGAGGTATCGTAAGACATACCCTGGTTGGCCATACCCACCGTCATGCCAGTGGCCTGGATTATCGCCAGCACCACCGTAAGGTAGCGCGTGTACTGACTGATCTTACGGCGACCGGATTCGCCTTCCTTCTTCAATGCCTCCAACTGCGGTGTCACTGCCGACATCAACTGCATGATAATGGACGCAGAAATGTACGGCATGATGCCCAGTGCGAGGATACTCATCCGCTCCAGCGCACCGCCGGAGAACATATTCGCCAGGCCCAGGATGGTTCCCTGGTTCTGGTTGAACAGCGCCGCCAACTGGTTGGGATCAATCCCGGGCACAGGAATGTGCGTGCCAATTCTATAGACAAGAATGGCCATCAACACAAAACGAAGGCGTGAGAAGAGTTCGCTCAGGCCTGCTTTGTTTACCGCGGGTGGCTGTCCGGTTGCCATTTATTCCTCTACTTTTCCGCCAGCGCGTTCAATGGCTTCTCGTGCACCCTTGGTGACAACGAGGCCCTTGACGGTAACGGCTTTCTTCAACTCACCGGATAGGAAAACGCGAGCACGCAATACATCTTCTTTCACCAGGTCAGCGTTTTTCAGTGCTGCCAGATCGACAGTATCGCCATCCACTGCATTCAGTTCGCTCAGGCGAATCTGCGCAGTAGTGCGCGCGATGCGCGAGGTGAAACCGTACTTCGGCAAACGCTTCTGCAGCGGCATCTGGCCACCCTCAAACCCGGGTCGAACACTGCCGCCCGAGCGAGACTTCTGCCCCTTGTGACCGCGGCCCGCAGTTTTACCGGTGCCACTGCCTATCCCACGCCCTACGCGCTTGGCATTTTTCCTGGCACCAGGAGCGGGGCTCAGGCCATTGAGTCGCATAACTTCTGACATAAATTACTCCTCTACCCTGACCAGGTAGTGCACTCGGTTGATCATGCCTCTAACCGAGGGTGTATCCTCTACTTCAACGGTGTGACCAATACGGCGCAACCCCAGCCCCGCCACACACGCCCTGTGTTTTTCCAGGCGACCGTAGGTGCTTTTGACCTGGGTGACCTTAATAGATGCTTTAGCCATGACTAACCAACCTGGTTGTTAATTCAGAATTTCTTCGACAGTTTTACCGCGCTTGGCAGCAATCGTCTCGGGCGAGGACATTTCGCGGAGACCGTTAAACGTCGCCCTTACCACATTGACGGGGTTCGTGGAGCCGTAACACTTGGCCAACACGTTGTGAACACCCGCAATCTCCAGTACCGCTCTCATGGCGCCACCAGCGATCACACCAGTACCTTCCGAAGCCGGCTGCATGTAAATTTTTGAAGCGCCGTGATTCGCCTTCACCGCATACTGAATAGTGCCGTTGTTCAGGTCGACATTAATCATGTTGCGACGCGCCGCTTCCATAGCCTTCTGGATAGCAACTGGAACCTCGCGTGCTTTACCACGACCAAAGCCAACTTTTCCGTTTCCGTCACCAACCACAGTCAGGGCTGTGAAACTGAAAATCCGACCACCCTTGACCACTTTGGCCACACGGTTGACCTGTACCAGCTTCTCCTGGAGGTCGCCTTCCTGCTGCTGCTTTTTCTGATCGTTGAAAGCCATATCTATACCCTAGAATTCCAGTCCAGTCTCACGAGCGGCATCAGCCAACGCCTTTACTCGACCATGATACTTGTACCCACCGCGGTCAAAAGCGACCTTCTCAATGCCAGCTTCCCTGGCGCGTTTGGCCACCAACTGGCCTACCGCCACTGCCGCTGCAATATTCCCTGTCGCACTCTTGCGCAAATCCGAATCAAGAGTAGAAGCGCTGGCGAGGACTTTATCCCCAGCCGGGGCGATAATCTGTGCGTATATATGCCTGGGAGTTCGATGCACGCTAAGGCGGTTCATCCCCAAATCACGTATGCGGGCACGCGCACGGCGAGCGCGGCGTAACCTTGAATCATTCTTTGCACTCATCTCACTTACCTACTTTTTCTTGGCTTCTTTACGACGGACAAACTCATCTGAATAGCGAATGCCCTTACCTTTGTACGGCTCCGGTGGTCGGAAACTGCGCAGCTCCGCTGCCGCCTGGCCCACCGTATGCTTGTCTATACCTTTCAAAATCACTTCTGTCGGGCTGGGGCTCTCGGCAGACACTCCCTCGGGCAATTTGTAATCGACCGGGTGCGACAGACCCACGCTCAGGTTGACAACATCACCCGTGACCTTGGCTCGATAACCAACGCCATTCAGCAGCAGCGTTCTCTCCCAGCCATCACTCACACCCTTGACCATATTGTTTACCAGCGAACGGGTGGTTCCGGCCATGGCAGCCAGCGTATCGCTGGTGTAGGAGAAGCTCAGGACATTGTCTTCCTGGCTCATCTCGATACCTTCCACCAGGGAAAGCGCCAGAGTACCTTTGCCGCCTTTCACTGTGAGGTCGCCGCCATTGAGCTTGACCTCTACACCCTTGGGCAGCTGTATTGGATTCTTCGCGACTCTAGACATTTCAAAATACTCTTTAAATCAAAGCGGGTTTTAGTAAACAGTGCAGAGCACTTCGCCACCGATACCGGCTGCGCGTGCAGCACGATCGGACATAACACCTTTGGAAGTTGAAATGATCGCCACTCCCAGGCCAGACCGAACGGAAGGCAGCTGATCTGTGCTGCTGTACTTACGCAGCCCCGGACGGCTCTGCCGATCAATCTCTGCAATCACAGGCTTACCGAGGTAGTATTTCAAATCAATGGCCAGGCGAGGCTTGCCACCGTCGCTCGACGCGTTGAAATCGGCAACATAACCTTCGTCTTTCAGTACCTGGGCCACAGCGACTTTCAACTTGGAACCAGGCATCTCCACCCGGGTTTTTCCAGCCATCTGTGCGTTACGAATGCGCGTCAGCATATCTGACAGTGGATCTTGCATACTCATAATCTAATCATCTCCGTAGAAAATCTCGCCTGTTACCAGCTAGACTTAACAAGACCGGGCACGTCGCCACGCATTGCAGCTTCACGCAATTTATTTCGGCAAAGACCAAACTTGCGGTAGACACCATGTGGACGGCCTGTGATCTGGCAGCGTCGTCGCTGGCGAACCGGGCTGGCATCACGAGGCAGCTTCTGCAACTTGATCTGCGCTTCCCACTTCTCGTCGTCGGAAGCCTTGGTATCGACCAATATTGCTTTCAACGCTGCCCGCTTTACTGAATATTTAGCAGCGATCTGGGTACGCTTGGTCTCGCGCGCAATCATTGATTTCTTTGCCATGTATAAAGCCTCTTAATCCTTCAGGGGGAACTGGAAAGCGCGCAGCAGTGCGCGGCCTTCATCGTCCGTACGAGCGGAGGTGGTGATGGTGATATCCATACCACGCAGCGCGTCCACCTTGTCATACTCAATTTCCGGGAAAATAATCTGCTCGGTGACGCCCATGGCGAAATTTCCACGTCCGTCGAAAGATTTGGGGCTCACACCGCGAAAATCCCTGATACGTGGAATGGCAACACTGATCAGGCGCTCCAGGAACTCGTACATGCGATCGGAACGCAAGGTCACTTTGCAGCCGATAGGCCATCCGTCGCGGACCTTGAAGCCGGCAATAGACTTTCGAGCCTTGGTCACCACCACTTTCTGCCCGGCGATTTTTTCCATGTCCGCGACGGCGCTTTCCAGGACTTTTTTATCGCCCAGCGCTTCACCGACACCCATGTTCAGGGTGATCTTGGTTACGCGTGGAACCTCCATCACATTAGACAGACCCAGCTGTTCTTTAAGCTGGGGAACCATCTCGTTCTTGTATCTTTCTTTCAACGTTGCCATGTCTTCTACCTATTGACTAGCCAGCCACCTGGGACCTAGGAGTCAATCTCCTCGCCATTGGATTTGAAAATTCGAACTTTTTTCTCACCGCTTACTTTAAAACCAACTCGATCAGCCTTACTGGTGCCCGGATTGAAAATCGCCACATTTGAAATTTGAATGGGGCTTTCATGCTCAACAATCCCACCAGCCACTCCAGCCTGCGGATTAGCCTTGGTATGCTTTTTAACCATATTGATACCGGACACGATAACCCTGTTGTCGTCCAATACCCTACGCACCTTACCCCGCTTACCTTTGTCTTTCCCGGCCAGGATAATTACTTCGTCTTCACTTTTGATCTTCAACATTGCTCTACCCATCCCTATCCGGTGGACTAAATAACTTCCGGGGCCAAGGAAATGATCTTCATGAACTTCTCACCACGCAGTTCGCGGGTAACCGGTCCAAAAATACGTGTGCCCAAAGGAGCTTCCTGTGCGTTCAAAAGGACAGCTGCATTATCATCAAACTTGATAAGCGATCCGTCTGGGCGCCGCACACCTTTACGTGTTCGCACAACCACGGCAGTCATCACCTGGCCTTTCTTAACTTTGCCACGAGGGCTTGCTTCCTTTATGGTGACTTTTATCAAGTCGCCAACTCGCGCATAACGACGCTTGGAACCACCCAGTACCTTAATGCACATCACCCGACGAGCACCGCTGTTATCGGCGACTTCCAAATACGACTGTGTCTGAATCATTTCTTACTCCCACTTGCGGCCAAGCCGCGAACCCATAGCTGCTGTTGTTCGGTCAGACCTGCGTGGCCACCGTTACTACTTCCAACAATTTCCAGGTCTTGTTCTTGGAAATAGGGCGCGTTTCGGCAACAGTCACTGTATCGCCAATGCCACACTGATTGGCTTCGTCATGGGCATGAACCTTCGAAGAACGAGTAATGTACTTGCCGTAGACAGGGTGCTTGACCCTGCGCTCGATCAATACAGTAATCGTCTTGTCCATCTTGTTGCTTACAACCTTGCCGGTTACAACTCTAGTACGCTTCTCTGCACCTGACATGTTCAGTTACCCGCCTTTTCAGTGAGTAGAGTTTTTACCCGAGCGATGTCGCGCTGGTTCAGCTGCAACAAATGCGTCTGCCCCAACTGACCAGTCGTTCTCTGCATGCGCAGCTTGAACTGCTCTTCACGCAGGGATAAAAGCTCTTTATTCAATTCTTCAGATGACTTTGCACGTAGCTCGCTTGCTTTCATCACATCACCGTCCGCTTAACAAATTGAGTAGCGATTGGAATCTTCGCCGCAGCCAGTGCAAAGGCCTCGCGCGCCAATTCCTCAGATACACCCTGCAGTTCATAGAGCATCTTGCCGGGCTTGATCTGGGCTACCCAGTACTCAACATTACCTTTACCTTTACCCTGGCGTACTTCCAGCGGCTTACCGGTAATCGGCTTGTCGGGAAATACACGGATCCAGATTTTTCCACCACGCTTGATATGACGAGTCATGGCACGACGCGCCGCTTCAATTTGACGGGCTGTCAGGCGGCCACGACCCGCTGCCTTCAACCCATACTCGCCGAAGCTCACTTTACTGCCGCGATTAGCCAGGCCGCGATTGCGACCCTTCATCATCTTGCGAAATTTTGTACGCTTTGGTTGTAGCATCTGCGTAACCCTTAATTAGTTGCTGTCTTCTTGGCGGCGTCTTCCTGGCCTTCAGTGCCAATGACTTCGCCCTTGAATATCCACACTTTCACGCCCAGGATGCCGTATGTAGTGACGGCCTCATACGTGGCGTAATCGATATCTGCGCGCAGGGTATGCAGTGGCACCCGGCCTTCGCGATACCACTCCGTACGTGCGATCTCGGCGCCACCAAGGCGGCCTCCAATCTGCACTTTGATTCCCTCAGCACCCTGGCGCATGGCATTCTGTACCACTCGCTTCATCGCGCGACGAAACATCACACGACGCTCCAGTTGCTGGGCAACATTCTGCGCGACCAGTCTGGCGTCCAGATCCGGCTTGCGGATCTCCTCGATATTGATGTGCACCGGCACACCCATCTTCTGGGTCAGGTCCTTGCGAAGCTTGTCGACATCTTCACCCTTCTTACCGATAACGATACCCGGCCGCGCAGTGTGCACGGTTATACGAGCAGTCTGCGCCGGGCGCTCTATCACTATGCGGCTCACTGACGCATGATCCAGCGCTTTCTCAATGTAAGCTCGCGCTTCCAGATCCGTAATCAGCTGCTTCGCATAGTTTTTGTCGGCATACCAGATTGAGGTATGGTCTTTGACAATTCCCAGGCGTATGCCGGTTGGATGTACTTTCTGACCCATTTAGTCTTCTCCTGAACTCAGCGGTCGCTGTCTGCAACTTTTATAGTGATATGACAGCTGCGCTTCAAAATACGATCCGCACGGCCCTTGGCTCGCGGCCGCAGGCGCTTCATAGTCATACCTTCGTCTACAAAAATGCTGGACACCTTTAACTCGTCGACATCCGCACCTTCATTGTTCTCAGCGTTAGCAATCGCTGAGTCGAGCAATTTTTTGACAATGTGAGCGGCTTTCTTGCTGCTGAACTCCAGCAACCCGAGCGCTTCCTCGACACTTAAACCACGAACCTGATCCGCCACCAGGCGAACCTTCTGTGGTGAAATCTGTGCGCCCTTCAATTTTGCTGCTACTTCCATTTTCCTGAACCTCGCTACAGATCAGCGCTTAACGCCGGGCTGCCTTGTCTACACTGTGGCCTCGGAATGTGCGCGTTGCCGCGAATTCCCCCAGCTTGTGTCCGACCATATCTTCAGTAATGATGACTGGCACGTGCTGTCGCCCGTTGTGTACGGCGATAGTCAGGCCGACCATATCAGGTGAAACCATAGAGCGACGTGACCAGGTCTTGATGGGTCGACGGTCGTTGCTTTCTACGGCAGCTTCAACTTTTTTCATCAGGTGAAGGTCGATAAATGGACCTTTCTTCAGTGAACGCGGCACAATATATTCCTCTAGTCTCTTGGCTCTAACGACCGGTCTTATTTCTTACCACGACGGCGCACAATATAGCTGTCGGTGCGCTTGTTCTTACGTGTTTTATAGCCTTTGGATGGGGTACCCCATGGGCTTACAGGGTGACGACCACCCGATGTACGACCTTCACCACCACCATGCGGGTGATCTACCGGGTTCATCGCAACACCGCGAACCGTCGGCCTGACACCGCGCCAGCGACTGGCTCCAGCCTTACCCAGCTTGCGCAGGTTGTGCTCGGAGTTAGACACTTCACCCAGCGTTGCGCGACAATCGGACAACACCTTGCGCATTTCTCCAGACCGCAGACGCAGCGTTGCGTACTGTCCTTCACGCGCAACCACCTGAACCGATGCACCGGCGGATCGCGCTATCTGGGCACCCTTTCCTGGCTTCAATTCAATACAATGCACAACGGAACCAACGGGAATGTTGCGCAGCGGCAGACAGTTACCTGCCTTGATCGGAGCGGCGGAGCCAGACTGCAGCACATCGCCAGCTTTTACACCACGGGGCGCAATAATGTAGCGGCGCTCACCATCGGCAAACAACAGCAGTGCAATATGCGCAGTGCGGTTGGGATCGTACTCAAGACGCTCCACCTTCGCGGGAACCGCATCTTTGGTGCGCTTGAAATCGATAATGCGATAATGCTGCTTGTGGCCACCACCAACGTGACGCGTGGTAATCCGCCCATTGTTGTTGCGACCGCCATTCCTGGTCTGGTTTTCCAATAGAGGCGCGTAAGGGGCGCCTTTATGCAAATCTTCATTGACCACCCGGACGACATGGCGACGACCCGGGGAAGTGGGCTTACTCTTTAAAACTGCCATTTCGCTCCTGCTCCTTAATCCGCCACGGCAAAGTCAATGTCCTGACCCTGCTCCAGTCTCACGTATGCTTTTTTCCAGGTCGATTTCGTGCTGAAGCCAAACTTGTTGCGCTTGACCTTTCCCTTGACCCGCAAGGTATTCACGTCGCTGACCTTTACCTTGAACAACTGCTCAACAGACTTCTTGATCTCTGCTTTAGTCGCGTCAGTTGCCACTCGAAATACATACTGGTTGCTTGCATCAGCCACAATAGCGGCCTTCTCGGAAGCATGCGGACCTACCAGCACCTGGAATATGCGCTCCTGGTTCATCCCAGCATCTCCTCTATTTTCTTCACGGCATCAACCGTAACCATTACCTTGTCGTGACCGATAAGGCTCAGCGGATCGATACCCTCGACATCACGCACATCAACCTTGTGCAGATTGCGCGCTGCCAGATACAGATTCTCGTCTACTTCCGCAGATACGATCAGCACGTTGTCCAGACCGAACTCCCCAAGCTGCTGTACCAGCAGTTTGGTTTTGGGAGCCTCAAGATCCAGGCTCTCAACCACCAAAAGGCGATCCTGGCGTGCCAGTTCCGACATGATCGACTGCATAGCCGCCCGGTACATCTTGCGGTTCACTTTCTGGGAGTGATCCTGGGGCTGCGCGGCAAAGGTCACACCACCCGTGCGCCATATAGGAGAGCTGGACGTACCAGCCCGCGCACGTCCGGTACCTTTCTGGCGCCAGGGCTTCTTACCGCCACCGCTCACAGCTGCGCGATTTTTCTGCGCCCGAGTCCCCTGTCGTGCACCCGCCAGATAGGCAGTTACCACCTGGTGGACCAGGTCCTCATTGTATTCACGTGCGAAGGCAACATCAGACACAGACACTGTGCCCGCGTCGCTGCTACCCGGCTTAACAACACTTAATTCCACGTTAGAGACCCCCTAACCTTATGCTTTGACTGCGGGACGGACAATCACGTCACCGCCGGGTGCCCCTGGTACGGCCCCCTTGATAAGCAATAAATTCCGCTCGGCATCTACTCGGACAATTTCGAGTCCCTGGGTTGTTACATTTGCAGCACCCATATGACCGGACATCTTCTTGCCTTTCCAAACGCGACCGGGAGTCTGGTTCTGGCGGATAGAACCAGGCGCGCGATGTGAGAGTGAGTTGGCGTGCGTGGCATCCTGCATGGAAAAATTCCAGCGCTTGATGACACCCTGAAAACCCTTACCCTTGGACTTGCCCGCCACATCAACTTTCTGGCCAGCTGCGAACCGCTCTACGGTGAGCTCCGAACCCACGGCAGGCGCCTCATCGGCGTCATCCAGGCGAAACTCCCACAAACCTCGGCCAGCCTCAACACCCGCCTTGGCGAACTGCCCGGCCTGTGCCTTGCTTACCCTGGAGGCCTTGCGACTACCCGCTGTGACCTGTATCGCACGATAGCCATCGCTATCGATCTCTTTGATTTGAGTAACGCGGTTTGGAGTGACCTCCACTACGGTTACTGGGATTGATACGCCGTCTTCGGTGAAAACGCGCGTCATGCCGGACTTACGACCGACTAAACCAATAGTCATCTTACTAACCTCTCAGTGTACGGGGCTTACCCTCTATGGCCGCCCCGCTTTCTCGATGAAGAGCTGGGCGTTACACACTCGGGACTCCTGCCCCAAGCAGGTCTTGCTACAATGCTCTGTAGTTAACCAAGACTAATCTGTACTTCCACACCTGCTGCCAGGTCAAGCTTCATCAGGGCGTCCACGGTTTTCTCTGTGGGCTCCACGATGTCCAACAGGCGCTTGTGGGTACGAATTTCGTACTGGTCACGAGCATCCTTGTTAACGTGTGGCGAAACCAACACGGTGAACTTTTCTTTCCGCGTGGGAAGGGGAATCGGACCCTTGACCAGTGCTCCGGTACGGCGCGCTGTTTCTACGATTTCCTGAGTAGACGAATCTATCAGTCGATGGTCAAAGGCTTTTAAGCGAATTCGAATGCGCTGATTCTGCACCTGATGTAACTCCAAACAATAAAAAACCAGAGGCCCGCAGTGGGACCCCCTGAAAAAGGAACGCGAATTCTAATGACGGCCCCGGGTTCTGTCAAGGAGGGTTACGAATTAATTATAGCAGTACCGCATCCTTTTTTCGGCCCCCGCCTTCCTAGAGGACCCGGGGCGGCAAAGGCTCAATACAAACCCGGGAGATATCCCAAAAACAAATGCATAGGACAAACAAACATACTAAAAAGGAATAGCGCTAGGAAACGCAGCTCACACAGCGGGTTGCCTCGGGAATCGCGTTCAGCCGGGCCTCGCCAATCGGCTCCCCGCACGCCTCGCACGCACCGTAGGTGCCGTCTTCAATGCGCTTCAACGTGGCCTGGATGACCCGAATCGAGAGCCTGGTCTCGTTGGCAATAGCGTCCACAACCTCGTCGTTCTCACGCTCCTGCGCCTGCTCGGAGGAATCGCTAGAATGCGGCTGGGTGGCGTCTTTCTTGAGACTCGCAAGGCGCGACTGCAAACTGGCCAGCCGCGCTTCCAACTCCGCTTGTAATGCTTTATCTGTCATCGCAGTACCCCTGCTCAAGCAGCCATCAGTAGCCGATACAGTTCGTCTTTCAGGTGCAACCGCCGCACCTTGGCACTCTCTTCTGTACGGGACGAAACGGGCGTGACCTCATCCTCCATCTTCTCAATTTCGCGCGTGAGTTCATGATACTCATCAAACAGGCGGCGAAAATGCGCATCCGATACCTTAAGCTCATGGATACGTGTTTTCAACTCGGGAAACTCGTGTATCAGGTCATGGTGTTCCACTGACATTCTCTATTCTCCTGCTCATTGGGATAAAACGGCTGTATCGCCTTTGCTCGTACAGTAGCTTATCGCGCAGCGGGACTCGAGCCATGATCCATATCAGGGGGGCGGCATTTTGCGGGCAGGCTTGACGCCGGTCCCGTGAACTATGACCATGCTTGGCATTACACATGGGGACGGAACTCCTTCGATCCCCGCCAGTCCGTCTATCACGGGGAGATTATATGCAGCAGAACAACCCTACCCACTCGGTGCTCCTGGGCTACCTGCTCTGGATTTTCGGGTTTATCGGCGCCCATCGCTTCTACTATGGGAAACAGGTCACCGGGGTCATTTGGTTTTTCACGCTGGGGCTGTTCTTTATCGGCTGGATTATTGACCTGTTCCTGATCCCGTCGATGGAGCGCGAGGCAGAGCGGCGCTTTGTCGCTGGCCCGGTCAACTACGACCTGACCTGGATTCTGCTGACCTTTCTCGGGTTTTTTGGGGTACACCGGTTCTATATGGGGAAAATATTCACCGGTTTGTTATACCTGTGTACAGGCGGTCTCTTCCTGATTGGCGTTCTCTACGACTTCCTCACATTGAATGAGCAGATCTCGGACAAGAACAGTAGTTATTAGGATATCGAAAGGTACAGGCCCTAATCGTACCTGGCTGCGTGTTGAAAAAGTCTCTAGCGAGTGCAAGACCGAGGGGAAAACTTTCCAGGATGAGAACTGAGGTTTTCCGCCTCCTGGGAAGTGGTTCTGCTGGGCGGTTACGGATAGAAAAAGTGTTTCTCAGTCGCTCCACGTGATTCGCTTGGTGAGAAACACTTTTTCTATCCGTAACCTCAGTGCATACCATTCGACTAGATCACAAAAGAACTTTCCATCCATGCATCTCACAATCTTACGTTCGTCACAATTCGTGCCGTAGCATTGGGATGCAGGGCTCGTGCCCCGGCAGGCGTTTCACCAAGCGAATTACGTGGAGCGACTGAAACGCCTGCCG